>PBXZ01000006.1:0-16191 GCA_002729415.1 Candidatus Poribacteria bacterium
TTAACTTGTCAGGAAAAATTGCTGTTGTTACAGGTGCAAGTGGGGAACTTGGCCGTGTCATGGTACGTACGCTAGCGAGTTGTGGTGCAGATGTTGCCATTCACTATTTACGAAACCAAGAAAAGGCGAGTGAACTCGCTAAGGAAGTTGAATCTTTGGGCAGACGAACCACTCTCGTTCAAGCTAACGTAACGATTCAAGATGAAGTATTTACCATGCGGAACAACATTTCCTCAACACTTGGTGCCCCTCACATTATTGTTAACAATGCGGTGATTCAGTACAATTGGACAAATGTGTTAAATCAAGAAGTTAAGGATTACGAAAGCCAGTTTCAGTCATGTGTGTTACACAATGTACTGATGGCTAAGGCATTTGTACCTGCAATGATCGACGAAAATTATGGACGTGTAATCGGTATCAATACGGAATGCGCTATGCAAACATTTGAGGGACAATCAGCATATGTATCGGGTAAGCGCGGCATGGATGGAGTTTTACGTGTACTCGCCAAAGAGGTTGGGAAACACCAAATAACAGTAAATCAGGTTGCTCCTGGTTGGACAATTAGTGACAAGGACAGACAATCAGGTTTAAAAAGGCAAGAAGGTTATGAATCCAAGGTTCCTTTGAACCGACGCGGTACAGACCAAGAAATCGCGAATGTAGTCGCATTTTTGGCTTCGGATCTGGCAAGTTACATCACCGGAGTATACATTCCAGTTTGTGGAGGAAATGTAATGCCAAGAATTTAGGTACTAAAGACAAACAGAAATTCCCCAACTCACAAATTCCCCAACTCACATTGAGAAGGAAACAGAATGAAGAAAGCTCCAGAAAAATATACTACGGAAATCACGGCGCTCTCCAACGCTGAGGTCAACTTTTTTTCCCATCAAGGATACCTCATCTTACCAAGCTTTCTCTCAACGGAGCACTGTGCTCGACTTACACGAGACATCGACCAATTGTTGGAACAAAGGACAGGTGGGTATGCTTCTCGAAACAGTGACGCAAATGGAACTGCTAGAATCATTTCGTTCCCAGATTTAGGAGCCTTGACCTCTCATCCGCCCATGATAGCCAAGATTCGGTCACTGATGGTCACTGATGGTTTTGCTTTTCATCATCAACATGCCAATCGTCATGAGGAAGGAACTGTTGCATCCAATTGGCACCATGATTATGAGCAGTTTCCACAAACAGATCGCGAGCAACTGATGGTTCACTGTTTTTATTATCCGACTGGGCTAAATGGTGAAATTGGTGACTTACTAATACTTCCAAGATCTCACCAGAGTGTAATGCACCGAAACGCATTCAGTGACAAATTTTATACCGAGGATCTCCCCGGCTCAATAACACTAGACAACCTTCCGTCAGGTTCAGTGGTTATCGTTCATTCAGCTCTTCTGCACGCCCGAAGAGCCAAGCCGGGTGATACTGAAAACCCACGCTACTTCACTGATGTCTCATATTGCCAAGTCGGACCACAAAAATGGCCAGCTTACGGTTTCCCTTTACCTAAAATGTGGTTACATAAACAAGTTTGTGATCGGGCATTATCAGCGGGACATGGACGAAATAAAGAATTTGATTTCATCTATAATACCTCGATATTTTATGATCCTGACACCGCCACAGAGGAACAACGAGCGGGTATGGAAAGAATGCTCAGACAACGGCAGGTTAATCCGAGAGTGAGAGAAAAAATTAAACCTTCAACATAGTTACAATTAAGTAAATACCAATATGTATAATATTATTATCTCAGTATATGGACGGCGAACTAAATTGACAATAAAGTTATCATGATCCACGAGTGACTTTTGGTATAGGACAATATCAAAAAATTGAGTCTCTAACGATATATTGGCCAAATGGTACTGTACAACGATTAGAAAACATATCGGTCAATCAACAAATAACCGTGGTTGAGGAAACACAACAATGAGATAAGAAAGGAAATTCAAAGACTAGTTCCGGAACAACTTAGTCTAATAGAATCCTATACCCAGTACTAACTCCAGTAGCCATACCGATAATAGCCCAAACTCCAGCGCAGATCATTTCACCCAATACCAGCCCAAGAAAGATGGGCCGTGCTTGACGATAAGCCCGCAGCCCGCCATATTTAACAATACCGTACTTCATCATCCAACCCAATAAAATCGAGAACCAAAGCTTGAAAGAAGCCCAAGAACTAAGCATAGTGTAACCAATCGGATGTAGAGGCCACCAGAGAAAGAAGCGTCGTAACAACATCAACAACATCATAAATAGGCTACCGAAGACCATAAAACCGGTATTGGTCCAGTCTGTTCCGCTGTCAGTTCCAACCAATACGGAGGTCAGCCATCGCATGTCACCGGCACCACCCGTGTAGGGTGCTCGGTACTGATAACTAATCCTTAAGGTTGAATAGGAAGATACAATCAGGCCAATCACCATAGCACTCGCCATACCAAGTAACATCCCTCGCCGATTAACTTTGACTTCATCCGCCGCTTTAAGTCCATTCATTACATAGGGCATCATAATTTCACGGAGATCACGGGTGAGAGATACCGGGTGCATAAAGAGAGAGGTCATGGTCGAAGGAGTGATTCGTTTCGATCCCATAGTGGTGAAAAGTACATAGTGGGCAGAATACGACGGATTAACAAAAGGAATTCCACCATGAACCACTTGCCACGTCAACCCTATATAAATTCCCAATAAAACCAAAACAAATATAAATGAAAATCCAAGAGACATGCCCATTATATGGTTAAGAAAAACGAGGATCAATACACCTCCCAGTAAACCACAAGCTCCCCAACGGAGAGATGCAGATTCATCATCCATTTTCGAATCCGTCCCCATTAAACTTTGAAGTACGTTTTTGAAGTGATGTTTGGATTTCCATAAAGTGTATATGATAAAAGTTGCGCAGGCACCAATCTCTTGAGATGCGCTGAAGGAATAGGCTGTCCATTGAACCCCCGGTCCTTTTTCGATATGAAACCCAAGCATCGATCCAATCAAGCATTGGATCTTATAAAATAGAAAGAAAAACCACAGGCTGAAAGAAACTTCAAGAGCTAGTAAATAACTGAACCCTATCATTGACCAAAAAAGCGTGATTTGAAACGGTTTCAGTGCACTCCAAGGACGACCAACCAGATGCGGGTCAAGCCAGTATCTAACAGGAAATTGTGGAAAATAGGAAAAAAACGCATGCAGTCCGTTCACAGTATGGATAAGAACAGGAATGCTGAACCCAATCCACAGGGCTTTGTTTTTGAAAAATGACTTTTTGGCCCCGAAAGGATGGGACGCCATTTCGACCGGCAGTTGGATTAATGGAAAAGTACAGCGCTCGATTTCAACCCATTGTTTCCGCAAAAGTGCTGACAGACATATCACTACAAAGTATAATACCAACACATAAACTGTCCATACACCGAGCGGGATAATCCATGCTTCCCAAGGAATCTGCTCACCTTCCGAAATTCCTTCATAAAAAGATTTGATAGCAGAAACGTCCCGAACAACCCGCCAATCTGGAATGTATTGGTGAAAGAGCGCTAACCAGTCGTTTTCCGGAGTAGCGAAATATTGGTACGCTACCAATGGGCGAAGTGCATGCCGCATCATTCCAGTCGAAGGGATACCAGATGCGGCTGCCATAATGCACCAAATGGTGACTAATTCCGCTGCTGTTAAAATAGCTGACGGGTGGATCTTTTTTAGGATGGAATTTCCGATCAGAATCAAAATCGCCAAGACAAAAAAAGGCCCAACGGGGAAATGCCCTCCAGCCAAAAACACGTTCCGAATCACGAAATCATTATAGGGAGCAATTAAACACTCTAGCGCAGCACATATCAGACCAATAAATACGGCTCTTGGTGAGATACTACTCGTATGGACTGACATATCCGATTCTTATCTCCAACCAAGGCCTTAATAGAATACCTAGCTCACTATATACTACCCTAAAAGTTATCACATTCAGGTAATCTTAATACCGGTTATAGTATGGTTCCCTATCGATAATGCTATTATACTGGACCTATAAAAAGAATTCCCCTTAGATCTCCCAGTTATACTTGCTGGCAGGAACTGAAGAAGGATTAGTTGCCTACTGAAATTTTGATGATGGTCCAGTCAAGGATTTGACCGTTAATGGCAATGATGGAGAATTCAAGGGGGATGCTAACATTATTGAAGTGCCATTGGCAATTATTGAGATCGGTAACTATAAATTTGTTGATCCAACCAAAATCGATTTCGAAAACCCTGAGGAAGCAGAGGCTGCGATTCCCACTCTGACCCGAGCATTTCAGGATCAGAATTATAATGTTCGTTTTTCTGCAGTAGCAGCATTAAAAAGTATAGGCACACCTGAAGCAATCAAGGCAACAGAATATGCCATCCCTGCCTTAGTACAAATACTAAAAGATTACAATGTTTTCGCTAGTTTTCGTCATGTTGCAAAAAAGGCCTTGGAAGATATAGGTACCCCCTCAGCAATTAAGGCAGTTGAAGAACATCAAAAATTTCTGATGCACGCCTTACAGAACCCAAATCCATATACTCGATCCCCGCAGTGGCAGAATTAGCACAAATAAAAACACCTGAAGTAATCAAAGCAGTAAAAGACACGATCCCCTCTCTAATACAATTGCTTCAGGGCCAAGATTTCCATATCCGTGGTCTCGTGGTAGAAACATTAATTAACATTGGAGAAGATGCCGTTCCGGAACTAACCAAAACATTAAAGGATGGAAATCCAGATGTTCGTTATTCTGCAGCAGGGGCATTAGAAAGTATAGGTACCCCTGAAGCGCTTAAAGCATTCAATGAACACCAGGAATCTCTGATCAAAATGCTACAGGATCCAGACCCAGACACTCGCATTTCTACAATCGAAACATTAGGAAGAATAGGATCACAAAATACCGTATCTGCCCTAGTCCAAGTATTACAAGATCAAAATAAGTCTGTTCGAGGTGCCGCTATAGAAGCATTAGGAAATATTGGAAAATATGTGGTACCCGCTCTGATACTCGCATTACAGGACAACGTTAAAGGTGTTCGCGCTTCCGCAGCAAAGGCGTTAAGGAACATCGGAAAATATGCGATACCTGCTCTAATACTCGCATTACAAGACAAGGTTGTAGATGTTCGTGGCAGTGCGGCAGAGGCCTTAGGACACACAGGGTCCGCAGATGCTGTACCTGCTCTGACAATATCAAGATTCATGGGTTCGTGCTGCTGCGACAGAGGCCTTGCAAAGCATAAATACCAGATTTGCCCGTTCTATTGGTAACAACAATATTGGCAACAGCGGTATTTGGATGGCGATATCGAAGCTGTCAAGCAACACTTAGCAAATGGTGTGGATGTTAATGTTATGGCTGATAATGGAGGAACTCCCTTGGGTTGGACTGCTTTGCTGGGTCAATATGAAGTTGCTGAGCTATTGATCCAAAAAGGTGCCAGTGTCAATTTCAAAGGCGGAGACGGCGGTACGGCCTTACATGCAGCTGCCTTCCTAGGCCGACTTGAAGTAGCGAAACTTCTGATTGAGAATAGAGCTAATATTGGAGCCAAAAACAACAACTTCGAAACCCCAATTGACGTCACCAAGGCAAATTGGGAAAACACCCAGTCTCTCCTCGGAATGTTTAATATAAATGTAGATCGAAAAGAAACTGAGGCAGGTAGAGCTAAAGTTGCCGAACTCCTAAACCAATAAGACAACAGGAATCGAAAACGGACAGGAGATCCTTTCCACCAAGACCAACTTCCCTGATATACTTCTACCAAAAAAAGTTGGCTTTGTGAGGGCTTGATTCCCAAAGTGTCTTCCAGTTACTCCAACTTGCAACTGTATTCGGATACTTTCTGCTCCGGACAATGCAGGCGATATGTTGGTGCCATAATCCGTCTAAGGGCGTTTCCCTTCGGCTAAACCGAAAGTCAACTGACCAACGAATTGATTGGGCTCGATTCATCAGTGATCGATGAAAAACAAGATTGTTAAAAATAACTAAGCCTCCAACTTTCATCTCCAAAGTTACAATCTCATCAGGATCTACGACAGGATCCTGATTTGGACTCCTGAAAGCTTCCCCTTCAATACAATGATGAGGTTTTAATCCCCTTTTATGGCTACCCGGTAGCAATTGAAGGGTACCATTCTCGTGGTNNACATCAACCAAAGGTAACCAAACGGAAAGGTGAGTATGNTGCTCAGTATTNGGCATGTAGGCACTATCCTGATGCCAAGGCAGAGTGGTTAGTTTTTCNANTGGAAGTTTCGGACGCACCCAGAAATCGCCGTTGAATTGAATCTCCCCATCAGTTAAAGACCCGACAACATCCAAGACAGNTTCATGGGTGATCAAATNAAATAACGGTTTTCCAAAAACCGTTTTGTGCCAACCGTAAACTTCNTTTTGACCATTAAANTGTTGCAGGATTTCGTACCAACGTTTGTCGAACGCAGANCCTTGGCGAAAATCAGAAATCATCCCTTCTTTATAAAAGTGTCTAGCCTTCCGATCAACAACATCAGAAATAACGTGGATCAACAAATCTAAATCGGAGGGATCTATCAATCGCTCAATGGCCAGATACCCTTGATTATGAAAGGTTTGAATCTGTTTATCATTTAGAGAATTGGTTTGATTTTCCGAGTATCCTTTCATAAACTACTGCCACATTTCAGGTCCATAATCTAGAATAATCTTTTTTCCATTGTTTAATTTTACCTGCTTGCATATACTTTTCCTATACTAAATTGATGAGAGTTCAAAAGTGCGACCACCNATAAAACTAACACCAAATGAGGATCCATCAAAGTATGCTCNAGAAGGCTATTGCATCTTTCGTCAACAATTTACCANCAAGGAAATGGAACTATATCAACAAACACTGGACAGCATGCTAGATCGCTTAAGACCAGGAGAGAAACCTCAATTNATGTTTGAACCACACGTTGGTAGCCAGCATTGGCGAACTTGGTTAAGTCTATCTCGTCATCCAAAAATACTGGATGCAGTAGAGTCTGTCNTGGGCTCTAATTTAATTCTCATCCTCAGCCACTTTATCATTAAAGGAAATGAGGATGTCATGAACATCGGTTGGCATCAAGACCAACGATACTGGTTGCATGGTGTAGAAGGTGACCATCTTTGCACAGTATGGTTAGCCTTTAATGAAACGAATCGTCGGAATGGTTGTATGCGTATCCTTCCCAGAACTAATCAACCCAAACTTCTTGAAGTAAACGTGAAAGAGGATGACGGTAGCACAATTACAACCCTTGAAGTCGATGTTGACAAAGGGCTAGCCGATACTGCCGTTGATATTGAACTTCATCCAGGTGGATTCTCCCTACATGATGCTTATGTAATTCATGGGAGCGACCCAAATCGCAGCCATGATTTTCGCAAGATATACACTATGCGTTATGCAGATGCTAATACCACAAAATTTACACCAGAGAAATGGCCAATCCCATTCTTTNTAGTGCGCGGTGAAGCGATGACTTCCAATTTCTATATTGATTTAANGCCCGATACANATTTACCCGACGACCAACCGGATTGTTTGCTAGTACAAAAACACCGTGCAGGTACACACGGAAAGATTCCGGTGGATTATTAATGCATCCTTAGGTATTGGAATATAATATTTCCTAGACATACAAATGTTATTACCGGAAAGATAATCATAAATATATGAACCTAACCAAAAANCACATAATCACCGGTAATTATGAAATCAATTTNAAAGTTGAATCTTCGAANTCAGGTTATCCTCACAAGGTGTTATTTTCGGCCAACCAAGATCTTTCTAAATTGGCTTATCTTGAAATTAAAGAAAATCAGTTTATCATTGCCCGGCAACTAGGGAAACAAGTGTCAATTTGGAAAGAGTACAGTTTTAACGGGAACCTTCCCTGGACAATAAAAATAATCAGAAAGGGAAATTACTTTCGTTTTTGGGTTAATCAAGCAACGGGAGCTATTCGGGGACCTTTAGGCGAATGGGAAAACTATCATGAACCTTGGGAATCCTTCATCGGTCTGGAAGTCCCTGAGAACGCAAGAATCGAATATTTTAATATTACGTCCCTGCCTTGGTTATCAGCACATAATAAACCAGTTATTAAACATGGTCCGAATGGCAGTTTTTATGAACAACAGGCTATCCCTGGAGCAATCCTTCAGTTNGAGGACAAATATTTCATGTACTTCATGGCTGGAATGAAAGGGAAGCAGGAAGGTTCTTCCAANCGATCCGTTGGNGTTGCTGTCAGCCAAGATCTAATCAACTGGGAAGTTCATCCAGAACCAATTATTAAGTTGGGAGACGCGAATTNCCCTCACGATAATATATATCCTGGAGGGGCAGTTATTACTCCCGAAGGTAAGGTTGCCATTATGTACGCAGCACAAAAATTTCCTGATTGGACTGGGTTCGGGCTGGCAATAGCAGACCAGCCTCTAGGTCCCTTTGATCATTATAAAAACAACCCGGTCTATAAGCACTTTAGNCATGCCCACGAATTTGATTTGGTAAGCATTGATGCTGCTAATCATCGATACTTGCTATTCTTTGCTGGTTTTACCCCTGATCCTGCTCGTGGACCGTCGGGAGATCGAGGATACNTGCTTTACAGCAACGACTTGATTAGCTGGGAACCTGACAAACATAATCCNGTATTTTCCCCTGANACCTTGAACAACTGGGACGCGGTCCATGTCCGCCCCCGATCATTAAACCGTATTGATGATACATGGTATCTCTGGTACGAAGGATGCAACCACTGGACGCCACCATCATACTCCGGATCCTATTGGTGGGATACAGTCGGGCTAGCCCGTTCAAAAGATCTGATTGAATGGGATTACTATCCGAGAAATCCATCCCTTCCAGGTCTTGGTACANAAGGACAATTTGATCAAAACTGGGTTGGTTGGCCAAGGATGGTTATCAAGGACGAAATTGGATACATTTTCTACACCGCATCAGGAAACATTTCGCCGTCCATTGGGTTACGTCGAATTCCAATTCAACAACTAACCGATTGGAAAAGTGAAGGCGGAGAAACTATCAACTTGCTCAATTGATAAAGGAAAAAAACAATATATGATAACTGACATGGATATCTATCTATTTGATCTACAAGGGTATATACATCTTGAGGAAGCATTAACTCAAAAAGAGGTGGATGGGCTCAACACCTGTGTGGACAACATCCCATCCTTGAACCCTGGCCAGTGGCACGGTTACATCCATGGTCACACCTACGGAGACAACGACGGGTTAAACTACCAGCAGATTTACGAAGCCGGAGAACCTTTTGAAGAACTAATTAATCATCCCTCATGGTTCGATAGGGTTAGATTCTTTATCGGTGGCGAAGGTTCATTCGATGAAAAGCACGGGCCAATGTTTATTGATGAAAATTTGCTCAACTTCCGAANATCTGGAGAAGGGATCGGATTACATAACGGAGGAAAACTTGGAATCAGCCGATGCCAGTTTCGTTATCTCAATGGTAAATTNCACTGCAATCAGATAAATATTTTGATTGCCTTGACAAATATAGGACCAGGAGATGGAGGAACAGTCATCGTTCCCGGTAGCCACAAAAGTAATTTTGATAATCCTGATTTCAGTCAATTTAGCATGGGAGCAAGAGGGAACTGTCCATCTCAAATGACAGGATCTATCGAAATACACATGCGCGCTGGAGACGCACTGCTTTTCGTTGATTGTTGTACTCACGGTTCAGCTAATAGGGTCAACGATGGCGAACGTCGTGCTGTGGTTTATCGGTATGGNCCATCTTGGGGTAATTTTCGACATGGTTATCATCCTTCACCTGAACTGCTGGAAAGGTTAACACCGGAACGTCGTCAGATCGTATGGCCACAAACGCCCATACCCAGACCCCCCCAAGTATAGGCGTCGGTAAATTTCAGCAGAAGATCATCGCTACTTCACTACATTTAACAGTACACGCCTGCATCAACCATAAGAGAAGTTGTTGTCATGAACGATTCACCACTTCCTTTAGGAAAGCTCAGGATCGACTTCTTAGAGAAAATCCTTCCTACAAACCTTGATCCTTCTGTGGTTGTCGGCCCTAAGGTGGGTGAAGACGCTACGGTAATTGACTTCGGTTCAACTTACCTTGTTATCACGACAGACCCTATTACTTTTGCAACTGATGAGATAGGTTGGTATGTGGTTTGCGTCAACAGTAATGATCTGGCCACAATGGGAGCAACACCAAAATGGTTGCAGGTCACAATTCTTCTCCCCGAAAATAAAACTACTGAGAAACTTGTCCGCGACATTATGGATCAAATCACCAAAGCTTGCCAGCATTTCAATATCTCCCTTTGTGGCGGGCATACTGAAGTTACTTACGGATTGGATCGGCCAATTGTGATTGGACAGATGTTGGGAGAAGTCGCCAAAGACAAACTCATCATTTCCTCATCCGCTCAAGAAGGTGATGACCTAATTTTGACTAAAGGATTGGGAATTGAAGCCACTTCAATTATCGCTCGCGAACGTGAGTCTGATTTACTGAAAAACTTTTCTCCCGAGAGAGTCACTCAGGCAAGAAAATACTTAACGGATCCCGGAATTTCAGTGCTGAAAGAAGCATCCATTGCGATAAATACGGGAGGGGTTCATGCTATGCATGATCCAACAGAAGGAGGTGTCTCTACCGCTATTCACGAGTTAGCACACGCGGCCAATGTTGGCGCCATGATTTGGGAAGATAAATTGCTTATATCGGACATAACCAAGAGCCTCTGTCAAGAATTCGGTATTGACCCACTCGGTGCAATTTCATCCGGTGCCTTGCTAATTGCAGCAGATCATGATAAAAGTGACCAGATTCTTTTAGCTCTAGCGGAACAGGAAATTCCATCCACCATTATCGGTCAACTGTTGAATCCCGAAGATGGGATTCAATTGAAAAGAAAAGATGGTCAGAATCAGCAATTGCCAATCTTTGAAACCGACGAAATAACCAAAATTTTCTGATCGCATATAATAGCATTCTCCTATCTATAGTCACTCAGGCAAATAATGTTTCAAACTGAGATAATTATTTTTCTTCAGTCTTATTCTAACAATCATCTCAATACCTTTTTCCAACTTATTACCAGCCTCGGCTATAGTTCTTTTATCTATCCTTTTTTTATCGTCATTATTTTCGGTATTAATTACAGAATCGGATTTATATTATTGTACTTGGCCATATGGAACGGAATTTCAACAGACTTGTTGAAAAATCTTTTTGAACTCCCAAGACCCTCTAATGTAGATTCTGCTGTACAACTTCTAGGAAAAGATTATCTTAATCCTACATTCCTAACTGGGATGGGGGCAGAAAGTTTTTTTGGGTTACTCCCAAAAGAAAGTATTGAATATTTACGAACCAAACGTTTCGATAGCTACGGGTTTCCATCTGGTCACACAAGTAATTCAGTGGTTTTGTGGGGAGGATTTTTATTATTATTTAAAACCTTATGGTCAACAATATTTTGCGCATTGCTAATCCTATTAATTCCTTTATCACGGATGTATTTAGGGCGACATTTTTTGGCAGATGTACTTGGTGGTTACTTAGTGGGTTCTCTCTCTTTATATGTGTTCTGGCGTTATGTTTTCCATAATGAATCCCTCAAGAACTTTGTTTTTAAATCGAATGATAAAATAGAATTTAACTTAAAAACAAAAACATTTATATTGTATTCCTTTATCCTCCCTCTGCTGTTGATATTAACATTTAGAATTAACCACCAATANACTGCCAATCTTCTAGGATTGAATTTAGGGTTTTTCTTGATTTGGTTGAAAAGCATACCTAATGATTCAGGTGGAATATTCAAAAGNATNTTTAGAGTGATTATTATTTTGTGTCTATTCTATNCTACAAACAGTATCTGGGAACANGTTATAGAAATTCTAATATATAATGAACCTAGTATTACAAAATACACTTTGCGTGCTCTACTAAACGCATCTTTAATATTNATTTCAACAGAAATCAATATTANNATGGGATTAATGANTAGAGAAAATGTAGCAGTGTAAACACNCCTNCCTAAANCATCATTTTATTCCAGCCCGAATTCCATTANCTGANTAAGCCTTCCTCCNCAGTAANTTACTGAAACCTTTCCAAANCAGCTAGTCTTTGATTCCAGATTGAGATTGATTATTCTTTCTTTCAATTAGTAATAGANATTCATAGAATTCATCTTGTAAATGTTAAGACACATAACCGAAAAAAGAAATCAATGGTTTGACCATACAATTCTCTACCTCAATCTAAAACTAAAAAAAATTGCTTCTTTCAGTTTAGTATTGTATTATTAGCTTTTTTGTTGATAAAAATTGAGGAGTTAGATATTAAAAATGAATGATGATATTCCTTATCATCTGCTGGTGGTTATTTTCGTGGCGTTAATGTTTTTATTAATGGCAGTTCAAGACATATTTTTCTCATTAAGTAACGTAGAGATTGAATTTCATTCTGCTGTTGCTTCAGCACATAATGAAATTCAGTATTTATCCTCCCATCCAATACCGTCCGAATCATAAACTTAACGTCTGTTAGTACCATTCAATTAACTTTTTGATGCGCACAATTATAGAATATTTTTCTAGAAACCATACTTTTGCTTATCTCACCACATTCATGTTTATTCTTATTGGAATAAGCACTGTATTTACTATCAAACGTGATACGTTTCCTTCATTTGATCTGGGAGTTCTGACGGTTCTTACCCGATACCCTGGGGCCTCTGCTGAAGATGTAGAACTCAGCATTACCAATAAAATAGAAAAAGAATTGAAGACTCTAACTGGAGTAGATTACATTACTTCTCTGTCAATGGACAATATTTCCAGCATTAGCGTTACCCTCGACCCGAATATTAAGAAACCTGATAAGGTTAAACAAAAAATTCGAGATGCCGTTGGTCGCGTCACNGACCTACCCCCNGAAATCCCCCAAAGGCCCTTGATAACTGAAATTGAAGCGTCGGTCCTACCGATNATTGAAGTTGGTGTGACAGGGGANATACCTTACAAAGAACTGCGAAGAATTTCAACCCAGTTGGAAAATGATCTAGATCAGATCCCAGGCGTAGCAAAAATTGACCGCGTTGGATATCGTAACCGAGAAATTTTGGTAGAAATAGATCCGAATTCTATTAACCAATACAATATTTCGTTACGAGACACAATTAACGCCATTAAGCTTCGTAACCTTCGGTTAACCGCAGGAAACATAAAATCGGGATCATTCGAAACCAGTCTTATTACCCAGTCGGAGTTTGACACCCCAATGGCCGTATCTGATGTAATTATACGGTCTTCTTCGGGGGGAATCATCACCCGAATAAAAGATATCGCTCAAATAAAAGATGGCTTTGAGGAAAATACAATAATCCCCCATTTGAATGGCAAACCAACAATTGCGCTATCAATCAGAAAATCTGAAGAGGCTGATAATATAAGGGTATGTAATAGGATTAAGGAAAAAATCGCCGAAATCAATAAAACTTTACCTGAAAACGTTGAAATATTATTCGCTAACGATGAATCAACCACAGTTAAAAACAGCTTTAGCATTGTGCTATGGAACGGGATTATAGGATTTGCACTTGTGATTTTAATTCTGCGTTTGTTCATGAATCTGACTCTATCAATCTGGGTTGCTATGGGAATCCCATTTACTTTCATGGGGGCTATATTCCTGTTACCCTTTTTCGGTTCATTTCTGGATACCATTACATTAACATCCATGATCATCGTTCTTGGAATCATTGTGGATGACGCCATCATCGTATCAGATAGTATCTACTCACGCTGGCAGAAAGGGGAATCCCCAGAACAAGCTGCAATTGAAGGTACATACCAAGTGTGGCGTCCCGTTCTTACAACTATCGCTACCACGCTTTGTGCTTTTGCTCCCATGTTTTTCGTTTCAGGAACTATGGGAAAGTTCATCTATGTTATTCCCTTAACAGTCTCATTAGCTTTAATCGTTTCAATAGCGGAAGCTGTTGTTATATTACCATCTCACTTATCTTCAAGTTTAAAAAGAACATCTCGTACCTCATCGAATCCAAGCCGATGGTTTGAAAGCTTAAGGAAATCTTACCAATATCTTCTAAGCCGTTTACTACGATGGAGGTATCTATTAATTTTTCTTTTTATGTTTCTTTTCTACGGGGTTTTTCAAATAGGAAAACATAATCTTGATGTGGTTCTCTTTCCAAGTGAGATGGCAAAACAATTCTTCATCATTATAGAACTCCCTGACGGCAGTAATCTTGAAAAAACAACCGAAATGACCCAAAAAGTGGAAAAATTGATTTTGGATTTGGAGCCTGGCGAGATTGAGTCATTTACTACCAGAATTGGAGGTACATATGAAGCTAACTTGTTTCCAACATTCGGAAAGGATCAGGCATTCATTCGAGTTAATCTTCCAATATATTCTAATCAACTCAAGAGCGCATCCGAAATCGTCGAACAACTTCGGGAACAAACAAAACTGATATCTGGAATTAAAAAAATAAGTTACAAGATTGAATCTGGGGGTCCCGACGTGGGAAGACCGATAACAATTCGTATTGTCGGTACGAATGACCTAATGCGAATGTCACTTTCAAACGCTATCGTAGCTTATTTAGAACAAACCAAAGGTGTCAGAGACATTGAACGCAATGATTTATCAGAGAAAAAGCAGATTCAAGCAGTCATTAATCACCAAGCGCTTGCTCGACTTGGGTTAAACGCAACTGATATCGCCTTGAATCTTCGGATTGCTTACACTGGTGAAACTGTTACAAAAGTCAGATATGAAGATGAGGAAATCGATTTCATAGTAAGTTGCAAAAGCGAAGCAGTTAAGGATCTGGATGTGGTTCGTAACCTACTAATTCCCAATGCTCGTGGCGATTTAATCAAACTTGGAACAGTNGTTAAATTCGTTCCGNAAAACGGGACNCCCGATTACTATCATTACAATGGTAATCGGGCNGNAATTATAACTGCTGATGTAGACTTANANATTGTCACCCCNCTAGAAGCNACCAATCAAGTTATAAATCATTTTGAAATAAAATCAAATTGGCCAGGTATGCAGTTGCTAATCGGCGGAGAAGCTGAAGAGACCAGCCAATCACTCAAGAGTTTAGCAATCACTATGATTGTTGCTGTAGTTGGTATCTATTTCTTACTGATTCTTCTTTTTAGATCTCTCCTCCAACCATTTTTGGTAATTAGTGCGATCCCGTTCAGCATTCTGGGTGTCATCATTGCTTATCTTCTGCATGGAACCCCTCTCAGTTTCACTGGTATGCTGGGTGTCATCGGTCTGGCAGGCGTAGTTGTCAACGATTCCTTGGTCATGGTTGACCATTTAAACGAATTGAGATCGGTTTCACCAAAGGCGGACCTAATTGAGTTGGTAGCACAGGGAAGTGCTAATAGATTTAGAGCTATTGTGATGACAACGCTGACGACGGTTGCAGGTGTAACTCCGACTGTTTATGGTCTAGGAGGTACCGATCCGTTTATGGCACCTATGGCTCTCTCTCTAGGCTATGGTCTGGTCTTTGCTACACCATTAATTCTTTTCTTAGTTCCATGCTCATATATGGTGTATGTTGATATAACTAATAAGTTTCAGCGGAGACATGAAAACTCATGAGGATACAACTTCGGGTGTATGTGACGCAATAAACCCAATTTCCTGTTTAATGCGACGCACTTCATAAACTGAATTATATTCATGTCCCGGTTGCTCGAAATAGGACAAATTAACATCATCTCCCCACCAATTTCTTAAGATTTCTGCCACAGGTACGGAGGTCCACGCCTTAGGACCAGCAGCATTCATTATTCTTACGCCCGGCTGATAAGGGGTCTCTATCGACATCATGAATGCCCGGACAGCATCAGTTAAGTTCATAATCGTAATACCTCCAAGACTCCATTCTGTTAAAGGACCGATCTCTCTCAACGGCGGCATATTGTCATCAGCACATACGCTTGACAGTCGCAAATTAATAACATCAATATCTTCGTTCTGTCGATAACAGTATTTGCTAATTTCTTCCATAAAATACTTGGAGATACCGT
>PBXZ01000007.1:0-32496 GCA_002729415.1 Candidatus Poribacteria bacterium
TGAAAAAACCGGCTTTCGAGGCTGCGGAGCGTTGCTTAACTTTGACCACAATCACACCTTTTTGATCTTGATGATTGTAGCGTTTGGCCAACTCTGAGGTCAGGTTTTGAACTTGAATTCCGGAGAAGACTTCTTGATCCGCATCTTCACCAGGCGGTACCAAACGATTACTCAAAGCTGTTATGGCTTCTTCCGTTCTTTTAGCAAGTTTAATTTTCAGATCCCTTTTCTGTCCCTGACGTATCACTTTTACATTTACAGTGGAATCAATACCTGCTGAGGCAACCACATAACGGAGATGATCTCTATCTCGAATCTGAACCCCATCAAACTCTAGTACGACATCTCCATGTCTCATTCCACCTTTCTCTGCAGGCGAGTTCTTACCAACCATTGTAATTAAAGCACCTTGCGGTTTATCAAATTCAAGTTTCTCCGCAAGATTGTGATCAACATCTTGAATCATTACCCCCAGCCAACCACGCTCAACCTCTCCTTTTTCAATCAGTTGGGTCATCACCCTTTGTACCAGCTTGCTTGGAATAGCAAATCCAATACCGATATTCCCATATGACAATCCACCACCAGTCGCAATAGCCGTGTTTATACCAACAAGCTGGCCACGAATATTAATCAGTGCTCCTCCACTATTACCACGATTAATTGACGCGTCAGTCTGAATAAAATCGGCGTAACTAGCAATACGAATATCATCCGTGGACCGGCCTTTGGCGCTAACAATTCCACGTGTTACTGTTTGATCAAGACCAAGTGGGCTGCCAATTGCAACCACCCATTCACCAACTTGAAGTTGGTCAGAATCACCAAACTCCAAACTAGATAGTTTTTCAGCATTAATTTTCAGTACTGCCAGATCCGTTCCTTGCGCCCCTGCATCAGTGCCAACGACTTCGGCATCAAACTCCCGACCGTCTGATAAAGTAACCGTAATATCATCTGCTTCTTGAATGACATGATTATTAGTCAAAATATAACCACTCGAACTTACAATCACACCAGATCCAAGACCATTTGGCATGTCTCTGCCGCCTTCATTACCTCTATCCTCTTCGGGATCATCTGGTTGGCGACGTTCTGGGAATTCAGGAAAGAATCTAAAGAAGTCTTCAAATCGATCACGGGGCTGATTACGGGATTGCGCCCCAACACGTCTTGAAGTTGAAATCTGTACAACTGCGGGTTTGGCAGAGTTCACCAATTTAATAAAGGCATTATTGGCATGCTCCAGATACTGAAGATCGGTTTCATCTACCTGGCTAACCGCAGTTTGGGTTGAAATCCCCTGATTATCCCAATTAACTGTTAGGCCACCAAGAATAATAACGGTAACAAGCAAAATAGTAATTGCAACTCTTTGAATTCTCATTACTTGTCTCCTTAATTATGGATTAAAATACACTAACAGGTGACCAAACGATTAAAACACACTAGCAGGTGACCAAAAGTTCCAGAATTTTTGAAAAATGTAACATAAATAAGTTTAGCCTCTACATCCACCACTTGCGTTAGCATATTAGGAGGATGAAAAACACTGATCTAAAAATGATATGCCAAATACTATGGATAATACCGAGTCAATTTCCAGAAACATCCAATTCTGATTCATATGGCTGTTTCAACTGACCAGATTCAGCTATCGTCCGCTGAATCGTCTGACCAATGAGGATATTGCTTGGTGCAACGAGTCCACCGGAAATTAGCATCTTCATTGCCGTTTCCGCTCTGAGATTGATGTCATACAAAATCTCCGGATCGCAAAATAACATCACACCTGTCGTCGGATTTGGACTGGTAGGAACGAAGACCGTTGTCAATGGGTGTGGATTATCGATTTCTTCAACTTCGCCTGTAACAAAACCAATGATGCGGAAAGGAGAATCAGGGGCCTTAATTGCCACCGCCCGCTTGAACTTATTTGACTCTGATGGATGCAAAATCATCTGCATAATCTGCTTAATTGGCGCATAAACCTCGCGAACTATCGGAATCTTACTTAAAAACTTCTCTGTAACACCAACTAACTTACGACCAATAATATTGGTGACGAGCAAACCAGTTAAATAAACAATCAGAATAGTGAGGATAAGCCCAAGGACTGTCTGAACGACAGTACCAAATAGAAAAGGGTACTTTGCTTCTGGAAAGTAGGCGTTGATTGTATTTGGTAACCATCCACCAATCTTACGGAAGAGGAAACCGAGAATAAAAAAAGTGACACCAAGTGGAACTAAAGTCAGAATACCGGCAATTAGCGCACTCTTTAGATGATTATCTATTGACTCCTTCATCTAATACTATCCGATCACCCCATTAAACACACTTATTCAGCAACAAATACCAAATTCTATAATAGCACAATCTCCACCTAACGTCAATCACCTTATCCATGCCCAATACTATTGACATCACCGCTTGAATGTGGCAAAATACGATCATGAGGATTTATACCAGAACAGGTGACAAAGGTGAGACTGGTCTCTATGGAAACACTCGACTTGACAAGGATTCTCAGCGAATTAAAACTATCGGTGATATTGATGAATTGAATGCCTTCCTAGGGTATGCACACTCGCTAATCTCAGACGCAGACATTGCAAATCTATTGAATCGGATGCAAAGCGAGCTTTTCGATTTAGGTGCTGACTTAGCGGTACTCGAGGCACACCACCAAGCCGAAAGTCTAAGGATATCTAATGACTTGGTACTCGAACAAGAACGTATGATTGACTGTTTCCAACAAGAGCTTCCCCCAATCACACACTTTATTTTACCTGGTGGTCTGGCTAGCGCATCAGTATTACACCTAGCCCGAACAGTTTGTCGTCGAGCGGAACGAAGTGTTGTTAGTCTCAAAAAATCAAATTCGATCAATCCAGAAATCTTACAATATCTCAACCGAATGTCAGACCTCCTCTTTGTTTTGGCTCGAGTGGTTAATCATCGTGCAGGTGAACCTGAAATACATTGGAACTCTCCTATCGAAAGAGAAAAGTCTTGCCTTTAAGACTACAAGATAAAGTTGCTATCATTACCGGTTCCGGCAGAGGCATCGGCAAAGCAATTGCGCTTCGGTTTTCAGAAGAAGGAGCAAAAGTTGTCGTTGACGATGTCAACCAAGAAACTGGCAATCAAACGGCTGACCTAATCCAATCGGAGGGGCATACAGCCGTCTTTACCCCTGCAGATGTTACAGACCTCAAGATGGTCGAAGCCATGGTAGCTAAAACAATTAGGAGTTTCGGGAAAATCGATATTCTCGTCAACAATGCAATTTGTTCGACAAACGACGTCCTGACAAATAACTGGGATGCCAACCTAAATATTATCTTGAAAGGAGCCCAACATTGCTCACAAACTATCATTCCTGAGATGCAAAAGAATGGAGGAGGTAGCATCATAAATATTGCATCAGTTAACGGATTGATCGGATTACAAGGAATACACGCATATTCGGCATCCAAAGGAGCCATAATTTCACTGACAAAATCTCTGGCTATTTCGCACGGTGCTGATAACATTCGAGTCAACTGTATCTGTCCAGGAACAATCCAAACTGAAGTATGGGAACCCATGATTGAACGTAACCCGAATATTTTGAATGACATTATCCCTCACTACCCTCTACATCGAATTGGCCAACCAATTGACATTGCAAATGCTGCGCTCTTCCTCGCCTCCGATGAATCGTCATTCGCCACTGGAGCGATTTTTACTATTGATGGAGGACTTACAGCAGGACTCCATAATTTCCCAATATAATAGACTGTATCTGATGCATAGAATCCCTTTTCATGTAACACTTTTTATGGTTGTTTTTCTGCCGATCTCCTTTGCTGCACAGGTGATCGAATCAGACCAGTACGGTATTACAATCAATTTCGACCTGCCTAACCCCAAGTTTTCAAAGATACAACCAGCACAACGTAGTACATACGACCTCATTTCCTACACAGATAGCAGTTTCACCTCAGAACCAGGTAACCCGAAGGTTCCTCTCTCAAGACTAATGCTTGGTGTTCCACCTGAAACGGAATTGCGAGTGCAAGTGCTTCGGAAAGAAACCCAAACACGCCAAGGGTTCCGAATCCTACCGACATCTTACAAAACCCTTCGAAGTGGAACAAACAATGGTTTCGAATCAAGCCAAGCAGAATGGCGCGAAGATGGTAGTGCCTATCGTACACCAAGTTCCTTCTACCCTCAACGTCTAGTAAAAGTCGCATCTGATGGGTATATTCGATCTCAACGCGTCATTATACTTGAAGTCCATCCAATTCAGTATATGCCATCAAAACGCTCGATCCAGATCCATTCTCAGATGACAGTCCGAGTCCAGTTTCAGAATCCCGTTGTAGTCCCTAATTCCCATTATCTCACATCGCATCACCAGGACGCCAAACCGTTTGAGCGAAGACTTCAAAACCAATTACTTAATTATGAACAGGCTAAAACTTGGAGGATCCAAAACAAAAAAACTTTAAGGGCACCGAGCATTCGAGACAAACAACATTCTTCCCGTTACAAAATCCTCCTAGAAAAAACAGGAATTTACCGTTTAACAGGCAAAAGTCTTAAAAACAAATGGGGAATCGATATAAGCACCGAAGATCCACGCAATTTCCATCTAAGAAATAACAACATGGAAATCCCTCTCTATATTCAAGGTGAAGAAGATGGTCACTTTGACCAAGATGATTACATCCAGTTTTTGGGACACAACGCACGAAATCGTTATACACGTTGGAACGTCTATTGGCTAAGCATCGAGTCTGAGCGAGGCAAACGGATAGTGGAAATTGATGCAACACCTGTCGATCCAACAGCGAAATCGGTACCATCCTTCCGATCCAGAATCTACTTTGAAGAAGATCACCTGCACAGTAATTTGCAACACGTGCTACCCGAGAATATCTCACAAGGAGACAAGCACACCTGGTTCGCATCCATTGAAAGTTGGTTCTGGACAGGAATCAGAAACGGTGGTGATATCAACCAGATGTACCTAGAATTCCCGCTTTATGATCTAGCATCAAGTTTCAATCAACCCAAAACCCAAGTTAACCTGCAAGGTGGAACACCCATGGACCATGAAATTCTGGTATCAATTAATGATATTCGAATAGACCTAGCAGAATGGCCCAGCCAAGATACTCTAAGCATAAACCAAACCTTACGACTCTGGGATGACCTAAAAGACGCTGGCAAAGGAGAGTTGAATTCTATCTCTCTAGCACGCATTGATTCAACAGTGGAAGACGATACAACCAGATATCCTTACCACGTGTATATTAATTCGTTTGAGATCGAATACACCAGATTACTGAAGGCAGTTAAAGATTACTTAACGTTCTCTTCACCCCAAAGCCAAGATTCACACGAAGTCCGAGTACGCCGAAAATTAAAGTACTCAGTTCAGACTTTCCTATCTCCAGAAATCGAGATTTTTGAGTATGATGGCACACGATTAACAGCCAAAATGAAAAACCCGCATATCGAAAAAATTATCCTCGGCCGTCAAGAACAAAAACGTTTGCTACACATTGGGGAAGATTCACCAGCCGAAATTGCCTACAACGCAACATTTCAAGCTCCCGACTCACATGACGCGAAATTTGTTGCCGTATCTTCAGCAGGAGTCCTCAATCCCTATGCCGTTGAGGCGGTCCAGCCAAGTGACCTACGCTCTTCTGCAAACAGTGCAGATTATATAGTTATTGTTCATCCTATTTACCTCAAATATGCACAAGAATTAGCAGCTTGGAGATCTACCTCAAAAGGAGGTGGACACCGCACAAAGGTCGTAGACGTTACCGAGATTTATAATGTATTCGGTAACGGTGTAGCTACCCCAAAAGCAATCAAAGATTTTCTATCCTATACCTACCATAACTGGCAATCTCCTGCTTTNTCGTATCTTGTATTNTTTGGAGACGGTACTTGGGATTTCCGAGGAATTGATGAAGAAACTTATCCAGANCCACCGGAAACAACCGGGTACATTCCANCCCACTACATTTGGTCTCAATCCTTCGGCCAAACTTCGGTCGATCATTGGTACACAACAATCAGCGGAATTGACGAGCTACCGGATTTTTATATCGGTCGAATTAGCGTCGAAACAGATCAGCANGCTCNAAATATAANAGATAAAATCATCAGCTACGAATCCAATCCTNCAAAAGGTGAATGGCAACGCAAAATTATTTCCGTAGCGGACGATGAAGTCAGCAATTCAGGTGATTTNATTTTCAAAAAGAGTCTCAAAGCANTTGAAGANAGCCATACTCTACTAGGTTACGAAACAACTCGAATTTTCCTAGAAGATGTGATCAAAAAAGTGAANGCTGATCCNNCTGGCTATAATAATGAATTACCACGTCGAGTTGCCAAAGACATGGTCATTGATGCATTAAGCGAAGGGGGTGTCATTGCCCAATATGCAGGACACGGAGGACGAATTGTCTGGACACATGAAGCAATTTTCGATAATAATGCCGTCGATTTGCTGGCTGAAACCGACCATTTGCCGTTCATGCTGGTTTTAAGTTGCTACAACGGCTACTTCGATGCACCGGGGGAACCCAGCTTAGCTGAGAGGTTGCTACGTCGTAATAAAGGAGGAATTATTGGCATGTTGAGTGCTTCAAGATTAACTTATGGAAGTGGGAACGATGCACTGAACAGAATCATTTTCGACGCAATTTTCAAAAGGAACGTACGTGAGNTTGGCCCACTAGCAANNGATTCCAAANTTGAACTGNTGACAACGGAAGGNACNGGACAAATTGACGTTATGATGGCGTATACGCTCTTCGGAGANCCTGCCATGCGATTGAACNTGGCAGATTACGAAGTTCAACCAAACATTGAAANCAGAACAGTTGCAACTGGGCAAAANCTAAAAGTCAAATCAGGCACAATTATGCAGGTTAATTACGATCCTCAACAGAAAAAGAAAATCTACACACCNTTTACAGATTTCAATGGTACATTACANCTCAAGGCCATATTTCCGGGAACATATCAAACNGTANAGATCAACCCAGAAGAAATCGACTGGGATGATTCTGGAGAAAAAGAGATAGATCTTTATANAGGTGATGTTATCGTCGAAAAGAAGATACCAGTGCAAANCGGNAAGTATCTTGCAACTATGCTTACTGTACCTAATGGTATCCGTGAAGGNCAAGNACATATCGAATGCTATGCTGAAAGCACAAAAGCGACAGCAGTTGGNGGAGCTTCCTTCAGTGTTTTTGTNCCCAAGATTCTCGACATTCAAGCCAAGTNAATCACTGATAAAAACTTCTCTNTTTCTGTTCAAGTTTCAGACGAATTGAAAAATAAAGGAATAAAATCGGTTATCCTTGAATGGCGNGATCCATTGAAANANCGCTGGCAGGAAATAGCAATGGAACCAGATGCNGATCGTAAGACTGGATGGTACATTATTCCATCCGCTTTAAAAGCCCCTGAAAANGGTGAGGCAATTCGCTACCAAATTAGTGTGTTTGACATTGACGGATACGAAGCNANNTCAGACATTCTCGAATTCCGTCCATTNGTNCTACCAAATCTAAAGNCANTCAATATTCAATCATCTTCAGAGAGTTTAATATACTATGCCTTCTCCAAGTCGGAGAAGGCCTGGGAATTGAATGCTGACATCGAGCAAACTGAACCTTTCGACTTAACNCAGGAAGTTGAAGTTGCCTTTTATAATGGAAACCCAGACCGCAATGAAGACANCNCTATTGATCANGANGTNGTAGAACTCGGTCGCGTCTCTATACCACCAACGGCATGGCAGANACGCCCCAAATTGGTTGATGAATCGATGCCGCGAGCCTTTANACAAAACCCGCTTAATACTAACCCGATCGTTACAGCTAAAATCCANCACGAATTTACTTTTGGTCAATATGAAGCCTACATTTGGATTGATCCAGACAACAAGATTAAAGAAATAAGTAAAGACGATAACATAGGATATGGACAATTGATGATTGAAAGTACGATTATCGGTGATGTTGATAAACGGATTTTTAGTCGAGATAATGTTCTGAACTTGCGGTTCCCNAAATCTAGTATCGCTCAGCCCAAAATCCTAACGATAACTAAGGTNAACGACGANNACCAACTACCAAAAGCAANCCAACAANATAGNCTNAACCAAATTAANCTNGCAAATGAAGGAAATGCTTATCAAATAGTCTTGAATAATGAACAGNACNCTCAATTGCTTCNACCTATCATAGCTGAGGTAAATTATGATGTAGGAGCAATCAAGCGCCGCATTCAAACAGATTTAGCCTTAGATGAAATACTGCAATTAACTCCTGATCAAATTGAAGCAATTAATGCAGGGTTTCAATTGCAAGCAGCAGAAATTGGTCTGTATATCTGGCGGGACGACTTACAAAAATGGTTAAGGCAACCCACAGAAGTGACCAAGACAGCAAAGGGGCACGTTCAAATCGAGACTGCTATATCAAGTCAAAATACTAGGAACCAATCGGATCGAGTCATTTCCAGTGTCAAAATCGACCAGAATGGGACCAAAGTGGGGAATTGGATTTTGATGTTCACCTCCTCAAAAACGTATCGACTTATGGTTCGCGAAGACAATCGCCCCCTCGAGGTAATTGATCCTAACCGGTTTTTTGGAAAAGCTGAGGAAAACACTAATTTCAAGGATGGGTTAGCCATCGCATTTACTCCCGGGCAGAAAAAATTTCAATTTGGAGATGTTTTGACTTTTCAAGTACAAAAGTCAAACCTACAAGAAGGAACGGCCACTCGATATCACGCCTTGTCATTTCAGTATGAAAACGATGGTTCAGGCNTTTTGCAATATATNCAAATAGGAAGAAAAGCAAATGTCCCAGAGGACCAATGGATAATCTTTTTCCTNGATGCAGACACTTTCCNAATAGAGGGCCAACANACTGGTATNTTAGCTAAAACAGGAGTAGTTGGCGAACCGTATTCTAATACGGATCTCAACTTATACCTNCAAATTAATGCAGGTGACATCGAGTTTTCTGCCGGCGATCGTTTCCGNTTTGAGACACAGCCTGTTGGACAAGTACAAGCCGAATTATCCCAACTTGGTACGATTGCACTGATGCGGAGTGACGATACTATTTCACCGGACATTCAACTGACCATTTCCAAGCAGAATTTCAGCGATGGAGACCCAGTATCAAAAGAACCAGTCATCCAAGCAACAATTTCCGATAATAACGGNGTCAATCCNGAATCTATCCAGCTNGAACTCAGTCGNAACAGCCGCAACTTCGNCACCATTTCAGAAACAAGTTATGATTTAAGTTACCATCGAGGTAAAAATCAAATCATATTAAATTACCNATCGCCACAACTAGATCCNGGTGTTTACCAAGTTCGGCTAACAGCGAAAGATCTCGACGGGAATCAAGCAGACGAAAAAACTGAGTTTCAAGTCCTAAAAAACTTTCAGATGCTGAAGGTAATGAACTACCCCAATCCTTTCAAAAGAAATACAACCATCACCTGTGAATTGACAATGCCAGCAGATAAGATGATAGTACAAATCTATACTATTTCNGGACGTATGATCTGGCGAGAAGAANTAGACGCNAATGCTGGTTTTGTAATGATACCATGGNATGGGAGAGACTCNGATGGTAAGAAGATCTCCAACGGAGTCTACTATTGCAAAATTAANAGCACNGTCGGAGAAAAANAAGAAANTAAAATTATCAAAATGATGAAGTTGGAATAANTCNCCTAAGAAACACAATCTTNCCATTTTGCTGNAAATCGAGTATAATTAATTGNTTNATCCTCTGTGNATCTTNTTATGGCTAACTCTAACCGATCCGATAACGGCATCAATTTTANTAGGATCTATCNNTCTGAACGCTAGANATCAGCCCNCATGCAAATTTTCCTCCGATNAATNATTCGACCTGATGAAAATANAAGAAAATGAGAAAAAGTAGGTTNAAGTTGAAGATNTNCCACTTGGTATCGCTTCTNGGATTCCTTCTNTTGTTACTAAACAGTTCTTATCTCATCAGCTTCGGNACTCCANCCCTTTTCTATATTTCAAACGTTTTTATCCACATTTTAATTGGTGTTGGGTTAATNCCANCTTTCATTTTGTTGATTTGCCGATTATTTTCCCACATGAAATANACCGGCAAAATAGCTACTGTTTTATTAATAATTGGTNTAATCTCCGGTCTATGGCTAATGGTTGTAGGGGCAACTACACCCAACCGGTGGCTNTTGATTAGCCATATTATGGTAACAACGATTGGCTCGATTCTTTTNATCCTCCACTTNATCTGGCACNNGCCTAGTTTCATCAGACATTCAATCGCAAAGATNGCNGGGTTTACACTNGCTATTAGCCTTGTTTTCCCAGTNGTCGTAAAAATCTACCAAANCTATGTACCTGAAAGTGATTACCTAGTACAGAATCCAATTCATGATATACCAACAAGTATGCACGAAGANGGAGGAGGAACAAATAGCCCTTTCTTTCCATCTTCTGCTGAAACCGCTACAGGGAATTTAATCCCAACAGATTTTTTNCTCACCTCAAAAACCTGTGCTGAAAANGGNTGCCACTCTGATGTATACCANCAATGGAATGAGTCAGCACATCATTTTTCTTCATTCAACAACCAATGGTATCGCAAATCGATTATGTACATGCAAGACGTCAANGGAATTCAATCGTCTAAATGGTGTGGAGGCTGTCATGACCCCGCAATTATGTTCAACGGCGTAATGGATCGCCCAATCCGAGAAANCATGNACACACCNGCAGCACAAGCTGGACTAGCATGTACAGCTTGTCACTCAATTGAACGGGTTAAAGANACAATGGGGAATGGTGGCTACACAATTAAGTACCCNCCANTACACGATATAGCAACTANTCAGAANAAGATTGTGAGAAAACTGCACAANTATATCATTCGGCTTGATCCAGAACCACACAGNANGAGTTTCATTAAGCCTTTTCATCGTAAAAACACCGCTGAATTCTGCTCCACNTGTCATAAGGTTCACCTAGATCANCCTGTCAACAATTTTCGATGGTTCCGAGGATTCAATACCTACGACCAATGGCAAACGAGCGGTGTTTCACACCAAGGAGCACTATCATTCTACTATCCTGACCAACCAAAGAAATGCGTAGATTGCCATATGCCTCTTGTGCCATCAAAAGACGCAGCAAGCAAACAAGGCAAGATCAGAAGTCACAGGTTCGTAGGAGCAAATACAGCTCTTCCATATGTAAACAAACATCCGGATCAACTTGAAGCAGTTACGAATTTTTTGCAGGACAATAAAGTAACGATTGACATTTTCGCTCTGGTGAATGAAAACAAAATAATTGCTCCTATAAAACAGTCAAACGCAAAAGCGTTACCTGGTGAGGATATACGTATTGATGTTGTGGTCCGTACACGTGGCGTTGGGCACCATTTTCCTGCCGGCACAATTGACGCATTCGATATCTGGTTGGAGCTAAAAGCAACTGACGAAGATGGAAAGATCATTTTCTGGAATGGAATGATTGACACCAAAGAAGGGAAAAATGGTCCAGTAGATCCAAATGCGCACTTTTATAAATCACATTTGATCGATGAACGTGGAAATCACATTAATAAAAGAAATGCTTGGGCCGCTCGCACCATACTTTACTCCCGTACAATCCCACCCGGTGCGGCCGATACAGTGCGTTACCGATTAACAATCCCAGAAGATTGTAGCAAACGTATAACACTTCAAGCCAAACTGAATTATCGTAAGTTTAACTGGTGGTTAACACAATGGTCATACGCAGGTGTAAGGGATCCTAATCATACAAACTTTCAAATAGAGAAAGGCTACGATAATGGCAAATGGTTATTTACAGGTGACACCTCTCAAGTAGCCGGAAAAATTAAAGAAATCCCCAATCCACCAATTGTCGTCATGTCAGAAGATCAAGCCACAATAGAAATCATTCCAACTGATTCAGTTCCAACTGAATTAAAAACCAAACCTAATGCACAAGATCAAGAACGTTGGAACGACTATGGCATTGGACTACTCAGACAAGGAGATCTTAAGGGAGCGGAAGCCGCTTTTCGCAAAGTTGTCAAAATCAATCCCAACTATATGGATGGTTACGTTAATATCGCACGTTGCCAAATCAAGGAAGGCAACCACCGCAGTGCTGAAGAGGTACTTAAAAAAGCCAAAGAACTTCAAGAAAAATTAGACCCTAAAGATCCAAACCGAGCTAAAGTAGATTATTTTTATGCACTGACTCAAAAGTCACANGGAAAATATGATGTTGCTCTGAAACATCTGTACATAGCAGCAGAACAATTTCCAAGGGATAAAAGGGTCCGAAACGAAATAGGGCGTCTCCTTTATCTTGAACGGCGTTATACTNAGGCGATTAAGGAATTTGAGAAGACACTCANCGTTGATCCNGAAGATGTTGNCGCACATTACCACTTGATGCTAAGTTACCGTGCATTAAAGGATCAGTTAAAAGCCATCAAAGCACAGAAACTCTATCTACGTTTCAAATTGGATGAGTCCGTCGATCCAATTACAGGTATTGGACGTCGTGCTAACCCTCACGCAAACATGGAACGTCAAAAGATACGGGAACATCTTTCTTCAATTGCCAACTATTAGTATTAATATTAGCCAAACTATCAACCCAGTTTTATTCCCGTATAGCAAAACCATATGCGTCATGCCAAAACATTATTCTTTTAACATTTTTGTTTTTTATAATAAGGAACCGAGATGACAAAAAAACGCGAAAAATACAGAGCGGGCGTTATTGGCTGTTCTGGAGTCGGTACAAGNCACGCTATGGGCNTAGTCAAACTACCAAATGTTGAATTGGTAGCAGGGGCAGATCTAGTCCGGNAAACACTAAATAGTTTTAAAGANAAATTTAGCGAGCACTCAGANANCATTTCAGGCTACNCAAATTATCAAGAGATGTTACTTCAAGAAAACCTTGATATAGTAACCGTTGCNACCTCGGACCATCGCCATACCGACCCAGTTGTNAATGCTGCAGCGATTGGTGTCAAAGGNATTTTCTGTGAGAAGCCATTGGCAACACGANTGATNGATGCAGATCGGATGATTGAAGCNGTAAACGAAAATCAAGTCATTTTATCGATTGATCANACACGCAGATGGCAACCGTTATGGGTTCACACCAAAGAACTANNCTTAGGNGGAGAAATTGGCGATATACATTACATCATTGGAACACTCGGTGGTAGCCGAGCGATGCTGTTCCGAAATGGCACTCATCTTATCGATATGATCTGCTATTTTGCTAATTCCAAACCGACATGGGTATCNGCTGAATTAGAAGAAGGNTTTGACGACTACACCGAATATGATGGAGACGGCGGACACGCNCCAAANACCGAACCNNCAGCACACGGCTACATTCACTTTGAGAATGGAGTAAGGGGATTTTACGCAGGAGGCCCAAAAACCACACCATCCCGTTTCAGCCTAGAAATTGTTGGTTCATCAGGTTATATCAACATTAATGATCANGAAGCAAAAGTATACAAAAATGATGAAGTAACCCCAATTTCAGCACCAGAGTGGGATGTCATCGGAATAGAGGCCGGTGTTCAGAACTTAGTTCAACTAGTTGACCAAGGNGGGAAACCAGCATCTTCAGGAAACGAAGCGCTTAAGACTGTCGAAATAATGATTGGGTTTCTTGAGTCACAACGCCACCACAACACCAAAATCAACCTCGCAAGAGTGCGAAGAAGAATGCCTGGGTAAGATTCTTGATATCTTCCGANGCTTTGGCAAGACTGTTAACNGCATTCTTAGCCACTTCAAAATAAACAGGGCCAGCAATCGCAGGNTCCTTATCGGTGATCTGCTTAAAGTCCTTGAGCGTTAANACACCATACTGAACAGGCGTTGTTGCTACCGTGTGCGCTGTCCTAATTGCCTTATCCAAGACAAGCGAGAATTCCCCAAGACCAAATGCTGGCGACCGAACTATAGGAACAGTCGCCTCAGTCTTCGGCCCAGAAGCAGGCTCAGGATCTGTTGTCTCCAAGCGGATGATTGCTTTCTGGGAGACCTCAAACCCATCTTTCGACCGAATGGTGAAATCTTTTGTTACTTCAACCTGCCCACGAAAAACGAGGACCATCTCATCGCCAAATTCACCTTCCGTTAGCAATTTTTCATCGGCTGCACATTCGACAATCTCAACCATCTCGGCTATGTTAGCACACTGTTGATCTGTCAATGATGAGAAAAAATTTACTTTTTTAATTTGCTCTGCTGTAGCTTTCATGCTGATTCCGCATTCCGATTACTCATTAGGACTACACAACGATTTTTTGCACTCACCTGATAATCGTCGCTTGGGTTAATTTCAAGCTCCATTTTTTCCTCACTGGACAGCTTAATTCCGGACTGNTGCAATTGTTCCGTGATCATTTGACGAATTAGAGGATCTCCAGTTTCTCCCATGCCGTCCTCGAGGTCAAACCCAGATGCTTGAACTGTATATCCAAGAAGTAAAGCACTGAAATTTTCCTTGAAATAACTAAAAACATTTAAGTGTGCAGAATCTATCAATAAAGGAGGCAAATCAACAATTTCAAGTCTGTGCCCGTCACCACCCACCGCACCAATTTGTTCGACCATCTGCGGTACACCCGGATTAAGAATGTGATTGGTGATGATGTCTGGTGTGTGCTCATCAGTCAGGACAATCTCATCGCAACCCGCCTGCACAAGCTGCTCTTTCAGTTCCGAATTAGATATGTGAGCAATCAACCGAACGTTATCAGTCAAAGACCTGACAGCAAACACCGCTAGTGGAATGACATTTTCATCTGACGGATCTTCAGGAGCCAATCCCGAACGATCCGGTACCAGAATCATATTTTCTGCTTGATCTACAATCGCTTTTTCTAGAACCACTTCTTGGGTATATCGACCACTGAGATGAGTAATATCGAGACGATCAAAGTTTTCTACCGCNCTTTTAATCTCGTCCCGCGGCATTTCATTTATCAGGATGATCAATGGGGCGCCACCAATTACTACCGGTTTCGTACTCTCTTCAGCTTGCATCACCTTCAGAATATCCTCTACCATCAAATTCCAACCTGCAATGATAGTGTGCCCTTTAAACTTATTCTGATCCAATGTATCATCCTCCCTTAACGCAACCTCAACCAAAAACGATGCCACAACACCCGANAGCAAAATTGCCCAGAAGAAACTGGACAACATAATTATAGCACCAAAAAACTTACCTAAATGCGAGGCGGGGCTTATATCCCCGTAACCAACAGTAGTAAAAGTCACAAGCGACCACCACAAAGTGTGAAGAAAAGTGTCCACGGCGGTAATTTCACTTTGATCTTTTCCTAGGTGACCAGCAACACTACCAGCATAGTTGTCATATTCGAAAAAAAACATAAGCAACGAAGCAATCAGAACGAGTGCTACCGTACCTGCAGTATATTTAACAAAACCCGTTTTAACAATTTCCCTCAGTCGGTGACCAAGCGCATGTCCTTCCCCCATACTTGTAGCCGGGCGAGCTAACGGAGGTGGTTGAGCCCGGACCTTAGTGGCACCCGGTGGAACTAAACTCTCAGCACCACACTTTTTNCACTTTGCTTTCCGACCAGCCTCAAGATATAAGACAGTTATATCCATCTCACAACTGGGACAACTATACCTTAATGCCATGAAACTTCCCTATCTCCAAGCCCTGCAATTACACCTTTGACACTTGCAACATAATATGCTCCGACTTTAGCATAGTCCACTAACTTTTGTCAATAAATTTCTCACTGCAAAATATGGGAACCATGATATGAAAACCGGTAGGGCAATCAACTAAGCAGGTTAGTTTATCCCATAGAAATATCCAGAGAATATACTGTTTGCATAATTGTCCTTATTTTGCTCTTAACAAATCAGATATGATAAAATACTACAGTCCTAGTATTACCATATTAGTTAGGATTTTCAAATTTGATCGAGTTAATGAAAACGAGGAACCGAAAGGTTAAAATTAATTAGGAAATCCTGAGGTTAAAACTCGTTAAACGCCCTAAACCATCAAGCAGGAATTAATTATCAAACCTAACATTCAAAACTGGAGTAAACATTACTTTGAAACAGCAGAAGCGGAATCAGTTCTTTTTACTGATTATTTTCCTATACCTTGGTGATGTAAAAGCATATTCCTATTTTTCCACACTAGGCCGCGGCGATTTATACACGATTGAGTCTCTAATCCAGTTATCCGATGCTATTTCTCAAGGTGTTGATGGCAGTTACGAAATCCATACAGATATCCAGATTTCAAATGGTATCAAACCCGACATTCTCAAACTCGAACCGGGAACCTCCTTAAAATTTGTTCAGAACGCCACACTTAAGATAGATGGGGTGCTAATTGCTGTTGGTACTGGAACAGCACCGATCACTTTCAAAGCCGTTTCAGAAAAATGGACTGGTATCATATTCAGTAGTAAAACCGATAGTAACGCTTGTATTTTGCAACATGTAAGGATTGAGAATGCCCAAATTGGAATCTCCTGCCAGCGAGCTTCACCACAGATTACCAGTAGCCAAATCGATAACTGNTACCAGCACGCTATTTTNGTATTTTCATCAACTCCAACAGTGTCAGGAAACCGCTTTTCTAATCACAGAGGAAACACGATAATCCATATCGACTCCAGCCAAGTTGACATTAGTCAGAATACCTTTAATCTCCAGGATTGGCAGACAGCAATCCGATTAATCAAATCCAATTCACACATCAGATCTAACCAGTTCAACGGGGGAAAAACAGCTATCAGTTTCCGACACGCTACCCCCCAAATAGAACGTAATCATATTTCTCATTGCACAATCGGCATTTATGCGGATCAAAGTACTCCAATAATCCGAAGAAACCAGTTTTTTTCTACCCAGACAGCTATTAGTATCTGGAACTGCAACGAGGGCTCTATTAATAAAAATATCATTGAGGAAAGCAGATACGAAATTTACAGTAAAAATTCAAATCTAATTATGGATNCNGAACTAATCCCACTTGGCNAAAAACGACAGCGACAACAACCAAAACCTATCCCAACAATAGAAATGGAACCCAAGACAACACAAAATCCTGACAATCCAAACCACAAAGNCGAAAGGAAATCTAAACCCAAACAGCCAAGCTCAAAACAGGTANATTCCGAGGAATCAGCCAAGATGAATCAGATTATGGACAATCTTTTCTCTATCGGNAAATCCCATTTCAAAAAAGAACAATACGATCAAGCATTAACAAACTACAATCGTCTACTTGATCTTGTGACTGGTGATGAGGAAGAACTGGCTAACGCTTATTATCATCGTGCTTTAACCCATTACGAACTGGGAAATTATCACCAAGTAATTGAAGATGTGCAGACATTATTGGGCATAAATCCAACTCCAAAAGTTGAGTTGCCAGCCAAGTTGATTCTAGCAAAAAGCGCAACTCAGAATAATATGGTTAAGTTGGCCGAAAAAACATTTCAGGAGCTCAAAAGCAAAAATCAGTATCACCAATCAAGCCTAATCGAATTGGCCAACCTTTATGAAAAAAACGAACTTTATCAGAAAGCAATTCAATCCCTTGAAGAATTTTCTCTTGCACTCAAAGATCGCCAAACTTTGATTACTACGATCATGCGTATGGCTAACATGTGTTATCAACAGCAGAATTTCCCCAAAGCAATTGGATACTATCAAGAATTGATCGGAAATTTCCCGGAAGTTAAAGATTTAGATACAATCCAGTATGCCATCGGCGAATGCTGGAATGCAGAGGAGGAAGTAGAAAAAGCTATTTTAGCCTATGAGAAGCTCATCAACAATTATCCAGATTCCAAACTGGCAATCTCAGCCAAATGGAACGTGGCCACTTTGAATCACCAAATAGACCAGAGCGCCAACGCCTTCCACTACACAAAAAAAATCATCGACCAATATACGCAATCTTCAGCTTCAAGTGACCAGCAGATTGTTTACGCTGCTCGAAACTTGGCAACTAAGCTACTCCTAGAGAATACAACACTTATATCAGACCCCAACCCTTTGTTGATTGAAAACCTAGTGGCAGTTACCAACTTCCCGCTAGCGACGACGGAGGCTAGATCCAATGCACTCTTCGAACTCGGAAATTTATACACATCAACAAAAAATCTTGATGAGGCCATTTCAAGCTACGAACAGGCAAATGAGGAAACACAATCGAACGAAATGAAAAATACTATTCTATTTCGTTTAGCCATAATCTATTTCGACGTTGAAGATTACGAAAAATTCATCCCCTCCGCATCGAAATTGCTTGAGTCTGGCCTTGATGATGAAAAGACATTACAATTATACTTCCGGCTAGGACTAGGACATTTGGAATTACAACAAACAGATCAAGCTAAATCAGCATTCGCACAGGTGTTATTAATACCAAATGTTTCTGGAGAGATACACACGCAAGCGCATTTCTATCTAGCAGGAATCCACCAGACCAATCAACAACTTGATCTAGCAAAGACTGAATATCGTTTAGTTCTATCAGCTTTAGGTGAAAATACGTCCGATCCAGCACTTAGAAAAATCCGATCAGAATCAGCATTTCAGTTAGCGCTTCTGATCGAGGATGCGAATTTATATGATCAAGCTATATCCGCCAACTTGGATCCCAAAATGACAGCCATCTCTCTTTATCGCCAAGGACTTTTATTCGACAAGAACAATAATAACAAAAAAGCAAAAGAGAATTTTGAATTGCTCGTTGACCGCTTCTCTGACACAATCGATTCTGAAATTCGGTCGTTGGTCGATAACGCTATTCTGAGACTAGCAGATGATATTGAGGATAGTGACCGCGCGATTCCACATGCTTTAGCATCATTAGAAGTAGCCAAAAGAAAAGCAGATCCTCAGTTACTCGCACAGATCCAATTTCGGCTAGCAACATTGTATAACCAAGATGATGATACATATTCTAAATCAGCATCATTGTTCCAAGCCGCATATCACAATGCAATGGAATCCGGAGATAAAAATTTGATTAATATGACCGCATTTCAAGCAGGACAGTCGGCTTACCAAGGTAATGACTTCCAAACGACTATCAGTCGGCTTGAAACTTTTGTCGATCGGTTCCCGAAAGATTCCAAACTGATGACGGCTGTCCACTATCTAGCCTGGTCGTATTTCTCAGTAGCGGAAAACGCCAAATCTCAAGAGGAACGCAAGAAACTCTTGTTACAAGCTTCAAAGCAGTTTGATCATTTAATCATACAACAAGCTACCAAAGAAAGATTAGCAGACTGGATATTCCAATCCGCCCAAGCGCTGAACATGGCTGGAGAGAAGACGAAGGCAATTACTAAGTATCAACAATTGCTAACCCGTTTTCCAAACCATAATCTAGCTGAAACGTCAGCATACGTCATTCCGAATCTACAATATTCAACGGAGCAGTTTGAGATTGCCTTAAAAAATTACCAGAAATTCTGTTCACAGTTTCCCAAGAGCGAATGGTTTGATGAAGCCTTTTATTCAACGGCAACATGCCACGAAAAATTGGGCCAAACCGAAAAAGCCATGAAAATTTATGGGCAAACCATCCGGCGATTTCCCTACCTGATGGTAGCAGCAAACGCCCAAATCAATATTGCACACCACTATTTTAACCAGAAAGCTTACAATCAAGCACACAGTGCATACCAAAAACTGACAAAACAGAATTTCCCAGCTATTACCCCCAGTTTCCAAGGAAAGGTTCGCCACTGGATCAGTGACACAGAAAACCTGCTGGCCAAAGCACCGTACCAAAAAGCAATTACGACGTTCTCAAAAGCAGATAACGGTTCAGCAAATCCAAATGAGAAGGAAAAGCTATTCGCACGCCAGACAATTAAAGAATTTAACCAACTCATCTCGAATTATCCGAATTGTATTTACGTAGATCATGGATTAGCTTCAATTGGAACAGCACATGAGATTCTTAACGAATGGGAAGGCGCTATTGTCGTATATAACCAGTTAATAGCACGCTACAAAAATAGCACACCAACAGATCCAAATACAAAGAAGTTTCTGCACCATGCNAAAACGCGTCTAGAAGCAATTGAAACNTTTCTATTCCAACAAAAGAGATTTGAATGAGGAAACCAGCATGAGCTACCAAAAGAAACCAAAAAGATCTGGNCAGGCACTAACAATATCAATGACCCTACACCTAATTCTTGGCCTTTGTATTTTCTATATAGGACAGAAGAACAAAGTTTTTGAAGGAGTAGATTCGATCAGTGTATCATTCGTGGTTCCACCAAAGATCGAAATAAAAAAACGGATCCGTGAAATTCCCAGAATCATTATTCCAACTATGTCGAAAACCGNACATCAAGTATCCNATACGGTTCCAATACAGCTCANACGNAGCGCATCCGATCAAATCGCTGAAGTGAGAATCGNAAGCCCAGAGATTGTCCGTGAAAGTGTAGAAATCACATCAACTGCCCCTTTAANTAGATCTCTGCCCAAGGCGATAACAGCGATCAAGCTGAAACCTAATGAGCAGACATCAATTGATCTACCAGTTTTCACACCAACAGCCGTTGCCTCTGGTATAGGCCTGCTATCAACACGAATTCGGGCAGAAAGTGAAGGCGGCAGCGGGCTAGCAGACGGGTTAGCAGATATAGGGACAACCGCACCAAGACAGTTAGTGATAGACTCTACGGAAAATCACATCGGACAGGATGCTTTTGGCATCGGTAATTACGTTGAAAAGACTCGGGATGGTAATCCTCAAGAAGCAATATACCTTCTTGACATCTCATCCAGTATGAACAAACAGAACAAGTTGCAACTTGCTTCTGCAGCTTTAAAAGACGCGGTTAAAATGTTGAAGGCTGACGATCAATTCAACCTGATTACCTTCGATGCAAATATCCAACTTTACTCAAGAAAATTGTTAAACGCAACTCCAGAAAACATTAGCACTGCCTGCAGATTCTTGAATCAACTAAAAAACGGTGCTGGCACAAATTTATCCACTGCCATTGAAGAGGGGCTAAAGTTAGCACCTTCAACCCTAGTAGTTGTGTCTGATGGTGATCCNAGTCGAGGAATACAGGATCCNCAGCAAATCCGCCGAATGGTTCGTCAATGGAACATATCNCAAACTNGGATTATGACCATTGCGCTTGGTAACGATCATTCTGATGGCGGCGTTAGGTTATTACAACAGTTAGCTANTGATCANAATGGTCAAACNTTATTNATTAGCCTCAANTGAACGNGANAGTTCATTAGTAAAAATTGGCTTTGATCCCGCNCGGTTGAACAGGAAGTCCAGCCTCATAAAGATGGGAAATGTCTGCTAACCCNATGCAGCGTGGAACAGCCCATTGATCGGTCCGCTCATCAAACAGAATAGTGGTGACGGAACTCGGTGCCAGAAAAAAGCTTGACCACATAATTGGAATCGGGATTTCTAGCAGATGCGCAATCCAAGTTAATCCAAAGCCGCCATGACAGAAAATAGCGATCTGTTCGCGGTTCGGTTCTACAATCCGGTATCGCCGTTGATCACGAACATAACCATGGCGGACTAGGAACTCATCAGATCTCTGTTCGAGTGACTTGAAATACTCTTGAAACACAGGAGAATCAAACGGCTTTTTATGATACCAGTTATGGTAAGTTGTGGGCGGAATTTCGCCACGAATGATTTCGCCATCAAGATCCCATGCACACACCTCTCCTACTGATTCGTCTTGCAACAACAAACCAGTTTCTTGCGTCCACTCCTCTATCTGATAATTCACATTAAGCGTATCAGCAGTGTATTGCGCAGTATGAATTGCACGGCCTAGCGGAGACGAATATATCCGATCTAACCCGTGAGAAGCTAAACGTTTGGCCAATGCTTGGGCTTCAAGATGCCCTTTTTCAGTGATTGTTCGATTGGGATAGTCAGGATCCGCATGACGGATAATGTAAAGTCGCATTCGTACTCCTAGATTTTATTTTGACCAAAAATCGCGATCCAGACCTCGATATTGAATCGCTTCCGAGACATGGCTGGGCTGAATCTGTTTGTTTCCATCCAAATCAGCAATTGTACGAGACACCTTTAATATACGATCATAGGCACGGGCACTCATTCCCAGTCTCTCAATAGCAATTTCCAACAGTTTTTGAGAATCATCTTCCACTTGACAATAGTGGCGAATTTGTTGAGGCTGCATATTAGCATTGGAATGAATCTGCATATTTCCAAATCGATTTTGCTGCAATTTCCGTGCTGTCTGTACACGCTGACAAATTTCCTGTGAGGATTCCCCTTGAATGTCACTCGACAGATCCTCATACTTGACAGCAGGAACCTCAACTTGAATATCAATACGATCTAACAGAGGACCAGAGATTTTTGAAATATAGCGCTGAATCTCTTCCGGCCGACACTTACATTCACGTGTCAAATCACCAAAAAAACCGCAAGAACAAGGGTTCATAGCTGCAACAAGCATAAAATTAGATGGGTAGGTAATACTCGCTGCCGATCGAGATATTGTCACCTGCAAATCTTCCAGAGGTTGACGCATAACTTCCAGTACATTCTTGCGAAATTCAGGAAGTTCATCCAAAAAAAGGACGCCATTGTGGGCCAAGCTGACCTCGCCCGGTTTAGGTATTTGACCACCACCAATCAAGCCAGCATCAGAAATAGTATGATGTGGTGACCGATATGGGCGTTGGACAATAACCGACGTGTTTTCGCCCATAAACCCCATAATGCTATGAATTTTTGTAGTCTCCAATGCTTCATCAAGAGTCATATCCGGTAAAATTGTTGGGATCCGTCTAGCTAGCATGGTTTTCCCTGACCCTGGAGGACCGATCATCAGCAGATTATGCCCTCCAGCTGCCGCCACCTCAATGGCACGTTTAGCATATTCCTGACCCTTAACATCTTCGAAACCGACCAGATGCTCAGATTGGTGACTGAAAACTTCCTGAAGATTACATCTAAACGGTGAAATGAACAAATCACCGTTTAGAAAATCAATGGCCTCCTGTAACGACGATACCGGATAAATATCTAGATTATCAACAATAGCTGCCTCTTTGGCATTATCCGCAGGTAAAATCACGCCTTCAAGACCATTTTGTTTTGCCCCAATAGCCATCGGCAAACATCCATGAACTCCACGAACATTACCATCAAGCGCCAGTTCACCAACAACCAGATACTTACCGGAATTCTCGCGTATTTGGCCCGCAGCTGTTAGTAATCCAAGCGCGATTGGAAGATCAAAAGCGGAACCTTCTTTTCGAACATAGGCCGGTGCAAGATTAACCGTAATTCGGTTGGTTGGAAAATGGTAGTTTGAATTCTTGATGGCCGCCATTACCCGATCTTTGCTCTCTCTTATGGCGCTATCTGGTAAACCAACTGTACTAAAAGCCGACAAACCATCAGAAATATCGACTTCTACCTGTACAATATAAGCATCAACACCGACAAAAGCACCACTTAAGATAGTAGCAAGCACAGTATTTTTTCCAGTCTATATTTTTTGATCTTTATACTGCAATTGATAGAGTCGATAATACAAACCGCGTTTCTGCAAAAGCTGATTGTGGGATCCCATCTCGCGTAGCTGTCCACGATGCATAACAAGAATCTTATCAACATTTTGAATTGTTGATAACCGATGCGCAATAGCAATAAATGTCCGATTTGACATCAACCGACTCAGTGCGCCTTGAATCAGATGCTCTGTTTCGGTGTCAACACTAGACGTTGCTTCATCAAGTATCAAGATATCCGGGTTAAACGCCAAAGCACGAGCAAAGGCAACAAGTTGCTTTTGCCCCACGGACAATCCNCTTCCCCCCTCTTTGACTTCACTTTCATAACCATTCGGCATATTTTGTACAAAAGGATCAAGATATACTTCCTTGGCAGCTGCAACGATCTGATCAGGCTGAATTGTCGTATTTGACAAATTAATGTTGTTTCCAATTGTTCCAGTAAAGAGAAAAATATCCTGCTGGACGATACCAATTCTTTTTCTNAGGCTATCAAGCTTCATTTGCTGGATGTCCAAGCCATCAATTAGGATCTGTCCCTCTTCAATGTCATAAAACCGACAAAGCAAATTAATCAACGTCGTCTTCCCTGACCCAGTTGCACCGACAATNGCAACCTTTTCNCCTGGTTCAATCCTAAATGAAACGTTATTCAACACGTAATCATCGTCTTTATAAGCAAAGGATACGTTTTGAAATTCGATGCTACTATTCATAGTTTGTAGTTGCTTAGGATGAGACGAATCCATAATTTTCGGTTGGGTATCAAGAAGATCGAAAACTCGTTCCGACGAGGCCATTGCCCTCTGAAAAATAGTGTACTTTTCACTTAGTTCACGGATTGGCCAGAAAAGTCGTTGTGCATATTGGAAGAAGGCGACCAAAGCCCCAAAACTCAGGTTGTTTTGGATTATTTGNCCCCCACCATACCAAATAATNACNGCTGTTGCCAATGATCCTGTAATTTCNATCATAGGGAAAAATACCGAGAAATAGAAAACGGATCTGATACTGGAGTCAAGATATTTTTGGTTATGCTCTCCAAATTTTTCGAAACTTCGATGTTCCCGGGTGAAAAGCTGCATTGTTGTCATCCCGACAATACTTTCTTGCAGAAAGGCGTTAATCTGAGCCCGAAATTTCCGTTGATCCCGAAACGCACGTCGAGAATAGACCTGATAAACAGTTGTCATGACTAATATGATGGGCAAAACAATGAACGTAACAAGAGCAAGCTGCCAATTAATCCATAGCATCATGAACATGATGCCACCAATGGATAGCAAATTTGCCACAATTGTAATAATCCCATAGGTATATAGCTCATTCAGCGCTGACACATCCCCCATCACTCGTGTCATCAGCCGACCAACTGGGTTTTGATCGAAGAAGCTCATATCGACCCGCTGCAGGTGGGTAAAAATCTGCATTCTAAAATCATGCATAATCCGCTGCCCCAACATCTCAAGCCGGTAAGTTTCTAAATAGCTAAATAAAAACTCGACAGCCAGGAGAAAAAGCAGATAAAATGCGATTACCCGAAATCCTTCGAGTTGCTTAGGGACGATGTAACCATCAATAGCAATTTTAGTCAAATATGGACTGGCGAGGCGTGTTGCGGTACTGATAAGTGTCAACAAGACAATCAATGTAACTTCAAAAGCATACGGTCTTAGGTATGCAATTAGCCGTTGCATCAGGACGCTATCGTAAATCTTGCCTAGATCTTCTTCTTCCTCGCTATATTCGTGTAGACTACTACCACCAAACATGAACTGGACAACCTTTCAAAGTAACTCGATTTCTTCCTTTAACAATTGTTTTTGGTGAATGTTCGCGTAAATGCCGTTTTGAGAAACAAGATCCTGATGAGTTCCTGTCTCAACAATTCTGCCGTCATGGAGGACAACAATCTGATCTGCTGCTTTAACAGTTGAGATTCGATGCGAAATCAAGATTGTCGTACAATCGGATCCTACCTGTTTCAAGCGGTCCAAGATAGTATCTTCAGTATGCGTATCAACATTAGCAAAAGCATCATCCAGAATCAGAATTTTGGGAGGCGTCATAATTGCTCGCGCAATAGCCGTTCGTTGTTTCTGCCCACCCGACAAAGTCTTACCACGTTCTCCAACATGTGTATCAAATCGATTTGGGAACTCATCAATTTGCGACAACAAATCCGCATTGTAAGCTGCCACCTCAATTTCGGTTTCCGTTGCAGAGTCAGCACCGTAGGCGATATTGTTTTTTAGTAGATCCGAGAACAAAAACGACTCCTGTTGCACCATACCGATACTGGTTCGAAGTGTCTCGAGTGGGATATCCCGAATATCAGTGCCGTCAATAAAAACTGAACCACGCTCAGGTTGATAGATCCGAGGAATCAAACCGACCAGAGTCGTTTTGCCAGCCCCCGTTGCTCCAACAATAGCGACAGTTGATCCCGAATCAATTTTGAAATTAATATCTTTTAGTACCGGTGATGAATCAGAATAAGCAAAAGTGAGATGACGAAACTCGATTTCACCATTAAGTTCTGTTATCTTCTCGTCAACCCCCTCTTCATCATAGATCTCTGGTTTTTGGTTCAAGATCAGGTTAATTCGGTCAATTGAAGCCGTTCCCTGTGCAAATCGGTTAACAATAAAACCCAGCATAATCACTGGCCGAATGAGCATAGCCAAATAGGCGTTGAAAGCCACGAAGTCACCCAACATAATCTTCCCTTGAATAACATGTAACCCGCCGAGCCATAGTAGCACGATTGCCCCAATCCCTGGAAGAAGACGAAAGATAGGAAAGAAAATAGCTTCCAGCCCGATAAAGACACGGTTCAGGTTGACAAAATTTAGATTCTGCCGATCAAATTCCTCGATCTCGCTCTGTTCCAACGTATAAGCTCTGACCACACGCACGCCAGAGAGATTTTCCTGAACTTTGGTATTCATTTTTGAAAATCCTTCCTGGATCCGTTCAAAATTATTNTGCAGACTCTTACTGATAAACTGAACCAGTACGGCCAAAATAGGATAGGGAATCAATGCTAACATGGTGAGTGTAACATCAATCCTCAGCATAATAACCAAAGCAAAGCCAAAGAACACAGTGGCATCTGCAATATAAATGATCGCAAACCCCAGCAATCTATGGACAGCATCTAAATCGTTGGTCGCACGCGACATCAGATCACCGGTATNCACTTGCTCAAAGTACGATTTCTGCATCTTCTGCAAATGCTTGAAAAAGTCTCCCCGAAGTTCGTACTCGATACGGCGAGCAACACTACCAATTAGACTNCGTTGACCAAAACGAAACAACCCTCCNACCAAAGCAACACCAAGGATTAACAGTGCATAANGCAAGATTTTTTCANGTGTTATTTGGTCTNGCNCCTGATTGAGATCATCAACCACNTACTTCAGAATCATAGGACCGATGAGCATCATGCTGTTCGATAGAAGAACGAGAGTAAAACTTATGACGATAGCGAATCGATGCCGAACAGCATATTTTTTCAAGGTTAATAAACTATGAATGTGGACTACCCTCCAAACGCGGGAAGAAATAATTTAATCAAANACCNTATAATAGTAAANTATAATATTTAAACCGAATTTCAAACATATAAAAATAATCTAGTTTCTTAGACCTAAAACCAAAAANCTGCTAGAATTTAGATCTGTAATCTCAGAAAANGCATTGCTCAGGATTAACTCTCAAACAACATCAAAGCTAAAGAAAGAAATGCGAAGTATACTATGGAAATGATAAAAAATCGATTTATTTTAACTTTTACTGCTGTTTTGTTGACCATGTCATTAACAATTAAAGTCTTTACTCANGATATGGCGGAACCACCTAAAAATCAATTTGTGGAAATATCAATTTCCGGAGCTTTGCCAGAAGTAAAACCCGCCTTTGCGTTTGGGACANTCCAAACAATGACTCTCAATAACATTCTNAAAAATATCGATAAAATCGAAGNAAACAAGCAGATNATTGGTGTAATAGTACGGATTGGNGGNATCAATACNGGATGGGGAAAACTACAGGAAATCCGCAATAGGTTGATTAATCTACGTCAAAACGGAAAAACGGTGATTAGCTACCTTGAAAGCGCAAATAATGCTGAATATTTGCTGGCTACAGCTACCGAGCAGATCATTCTGGCACCAGCCGGAACAGTCGGTCTCACCGGGTTGCGTGCCGAAGTGATGTTCTACAAGGGAATACTAGACAAACTCGAAATCAAAGCAGATATGTTTGCTGTCGGTGACTATAAATCGGCCATCGAACCATATACGCGTGAAAATATGTCAGAGGCACAACGGCAGACAATGACGTCGATCCTTGACAACCTGCACCAACAACAAGTTAACATGATTGCTTCCGGACGAGAACATATCAATGCCGAACGTGCTATTGAACTAATTGACCAAGGGCCCTTTACTGCGAGCGAAGCGTANGAGGTTGGTCTGATAGATTCGTTGAGCTACTATGACCAATTAATCACTTCCTTAGAATCCAGCCACGATAGTGAAATCGAGTTTATTATAAACTATGGGAAAAAAGCTGTNACTCAGCCAGATTTGGGCACTTTTACCGGATTAATGAAATTTATTTCCATGTTTACCAAACCTACGACACAANCCAAGAAGAACACCACTCCCAAAATTGCTCTGATCTACGCTATAGGACCAATCATGCCCAATCACCCTCAAATTCCGTTTGGGATAGGTGAAGGAATCACTCCTCACAGAATTATTGAAGCATTACAAACTGCACGTGAAGACAAATCGGTGCGAGCAATAGTAATCAGAGTCGATAGCCCGGGCGGTTCGGCGCTTGCATCTGACCTGATATGGCGTGAAGTCAAACAAACACGAGAACGGAAACCGATAATTGTTTCTATGTCTGATGTGGCGGCTTCTGGCGGTTACTACATTTCAGCGGCAGCAACTGAGATCGTAGCNCAACCAGGAACAATTACTGGATCAATCGGTGTGCTGGGTGGAAAACTGAATCTGAGAGGGATTTACAACAAAGTTGGTTTAACCAAAGACATCATCACACGAGGGAAAAACGCTNATATCTACTCTGATTACAGCAATTTTTCCCAATCCGAACGNGAGAAAATGGAAAAGATGCTACACACAGTTTATGATGATTTTGTTAATAAAGTAGCAGAAGGCAGAAAGAAAACATATGACGAAATCCATCAAATAGCACAAGGCCGCGTCTGGACCGGTCAACAAGCTAAGGAACTCGGGTTGATCGATTGGTTAGGAGGGTTAGATACGGCATTGGCAATCGCAAAANAACAGGTTTCAATCTCACATGATGAGCCAATCGAAATAATCACCTTACCCAAGCCGAAACCCTTGTTGGAAATATTAATGGAAGACTTTGAAGCCAACCTGCAGATACCGCTTAATCGTCATATTTCAGTACCATACTCACTAGCCAAATCAATACCGAACTTCCGTCTAATTCAATTGTTAGCTCATGAACCGATAGCAACAATTATTCCATTCGGCATCGAAATTCGATAACAGCCTTACTCTAAAATGACAATAGTTGACTGCAGGGAATCAATCAAATAAAACTTNCCTGTTTGGGGATAGTAACTGAGNACTTCGGCTGAAGTAGCAACCGAAATATTCCNTATAATAGCTTGGGTCGGCATTTCAATGGCACTGANCATACCNTCACGATCAACAACATAAACTACTTCACGCCCATCATGCGGGAAACGTACCGCAGCAACCCCGACAGGTGATTTGGTAATTGACAATCGATTCACTTCCACCTGCTGTCGAATGCCAATGATCGACAAATCACCAGAGAATTGGCTGGTAACGTACACATAGCTACCTGAATCAGCTACCGCGATCGCGTCCGGTCGACTAAACACACTAATTTTCTTAATCTCTTTTTCAGTTACTAGANTAACTACAGAAACAGTTGCCTCTCCATAATTNCAGACATAAAGATACTGACCGTTAGGTGANACAACCATTGCGCCAGGTTGTTTCCCAACCCGAATACGGTTTGTCCGTGCTGGAATTGATATATCCACAACAGCTACTCGATCTTCCCGCAACAGNGAAACATACAGTTTCGACATCCCCATGATGCATTCCGACGGATAATCTCCGATCCGAAACTCACGAACATCAAGATTANCACCCGCATCAACTAACTTGATCCGATCTATGGCCGAAGCANCAACNTAGACTTCAGATCGTTTGGGGCTAGCAGCAATACCAACNGGCACACATGCCTGNTCCCACTTGAGGGGAATGTTGGTAACAGTCCGTTCAGTGTCAAGATTAACCACTGTTATAGTATCATCAGCCTGATTAGTAACATAGGCACGCCGGTTGCTGTATGCTATCCGTTTGGGACTTGTCAATCGCACGGCATCTCTAATCTTTCCTGTTTTTTTGGCCACTGGACTTAAAAACAACTCGATCTTACCCCACCCTGAACCAGTTTTTATCATACCTCTNCTACTGAAAAAACCTGGTGAAGAAACATTAATTTCGTAACTACCTTCCTGTAGATACGAAAAATCGAAACTGCCATCTGATTTCGATTGTTTGACTTCTGACTGGAACTCAATAATGGCCTGATTGATAGGNTGTAATGTTTTAACGTCCCGAATGACTCCATTGATCCAACCAGTTTTGGCCATTCGTACAAAAAGCGTCTCACCACCACCATTGCTGCTGATGTGGATNGGTGTCCTNTATTGTCGAGCATCAAGTCGCGATCGATCGACAGACAGAGTCATTTTAACAGTTTCACCCTCTTTTAAGAACCCCTTCATCGGTATAAGGGATACCCACTCTNCNCCTAACTCCGCACTCCAATAGAGCAACCCTTCACCNCTATTTTGNANCACAAAGTTTTTGGGTTTTAAAGAANTGCCAAAATCAATTTCATCCGCCAAAAGACTCAAAACCGGTTGNGGCACCTGCATAGTCACAGACACANTTTGACGACCCACTCCCGATTCAACCTGAACACGAGTAGTNTGTGAGCCAGGAGGCAAATCTCCACGATCCACCACCAACTGAACTATGTCAATCTCTTTACCAGTCTCACCCGATCGAGGTTTTATAGTCAGCCAATTGGCATCATTTATAACTTGCCATTTCAATATACCAGCACCGAAATTCTGAACCCGAAACGCCTTTTCAGATTCTTTGGAGTTNAACACAACACTGGGCGTTGAAACAAAGAGTTGNGGACGTGCGACAACCTCCAANCTAACNGTAATANCTACCTGGCCAAAATCCTTGGCATCAACTCTCAACCTTGCCGAATGATCACCTTCCGGCAGATGGGTTCGATCAACNGTTACAGTAATACGGTCAGTTTCACCTTCACTACTACCAGCTTTCGGCTCAAAANCCAGCCAGTCTTCACCACCATAAATTTCCCATTCCANAACACCAGAACCACTATTACTAATAGTGAAACTGCTGACGTCGAGGTTCAACCCCATATCAATNGATTCATCCGAAACACTCAAAACTGGATTTACTGTCTTAATNGTAANGTAAACCCTTTTTTCATCGTCATTNGCNCTGAAAACGAGGTTTTCGCTAATCCTTCCACTAAGAGGGTATTTCCTGAGTTTATCCAAGACAATTTTTATAATTAGAGTATCTGATTGTCCTGCAAATAAAACACCGTTTTGCGGACTAACGGTAAACCAATCCGCATGACTTAATTTATTGACCTGCCATTCAAGCGAGCCCGTCCCACTATTTCGGATTTGAAATGTCTTGAACTCGCGCGTCAACCCAAAATCCAGAGTATTCGTACTTAGCGACAATTTGGGATACGCAGGGACAATCATTCGAACGGTCATAACAAAGGATTGGCCCCAGTCAGACACAACGGAGATCAATCCTTCCAATCGAGCGGGACTTTTTGGTCGTACGGACACAAGATTGATTGTTTGTTCTCCTTTAGCTTGCAGTTCCCCGCTGTCTTGCTCAAAGGTCAACCAATCTACATCAGATGATATTGTCCAATTCAATTTACCACTACCATCATTTTTAATTGTTAATTGCTGTTGAAGCGAAGTTTCACCAAAATCTATAAGGTCAACTTCCACATTCAAGATCCCAATAACAAACACAGCTTGTACCATGGGCGATTTTTCGCCTTCGACCTCTTTCTGACCTTCTGTTAACCTCACTCCGGAAACCCGATAGAAATAGGTTTGATCCACTTCCAACTCCGAATCGACGATGCGTAGTTCTTTCGCAGTAACAATACGTTGAAAACCGTTTTCCGATTGCAATGAACGGTAAACGTAATAGTAATCGGCATTCTGACTGGCTACCCAAGTTAGGACAACAGCATCCTGAGTAACTTCTGTTTGCACATTGGTTGGAATTCCAGGAACAATTTGGGGAACTGGATCCGGATCGTCTTCCTGACATCCAAACATTAAAACTAATACCCAACACAATACAAATACAGTAGGAAGATTCACGCATCTTAGGAAAAACCGGATTACTTTTTTCAATCTTACACCTCAACTCAAGATCATCTTAGCATGAAGACCAATGCGTCCAAATAACCTACTGCTTTTATCAACTTCCCCTTATTCTAAATCCAACCATGTCGTGTAATAACAGGTGTACCAGACATCTGATTAGACCAACTTCCACCACTTTCAAGCATAATTTCTTGACCAATGATCGAGGATTGTTCCGCAGCAAACAGAATCTCCATTATGTGACGCCCCCACTCACCATGAGTTGG
>PBXZ01000008.1:0-18440 GCA_002729415.1 Candidatus Poribacteria bacterium
GCCTTTTGGCCTGCTAGAATATCTGCTTGTTTATCTACATGATCCTCACCAATGAAAGAAACTCGTGCCACGATCCAAGGCAAATTCAAATTGGCATCCTTATGGGATTGATAAATTATCTTTTTCATACCCGCTACATAAGAATCTGCAGATGTACCATTAAGGGTATCGGATTCACCTTGATGCCATAGAACCGCACGCGCACCGGTTGGAGACAAGCGGGAGATAGCCTGCTGGAGGCGGGAATAAAGTGAACCTTCAATATCCGGATCCCACTGACAAACCGCAGTTCCTCCCACACCAACGGAGACAAATCCAATCGGTAAGTTAATTTCTTTGGCCATTAGATCCCCTAGCAGAGGCCACGGTGTTCCTCCCTCACCAGTTGCTATAGGCTGTGGATCGTCTGCCGTTTGCCAGCCATTTTCTCCTAGTGCCGCGATCCTATCGTCCTCTGCGTTCTGTTTTGGGTACCCATGGTTAGCTGAGTTCGACTGTCCTGCGGTAATCAAGACTTCGCCAACTCCAACTTTTTCAACATCGGTTGTCGCCAAGATTTTTTCACCGCAAACAGCATGAAACTGTAAATGATACCATCCTCCCGCTCCAAGTTCTATTATGGTTAAGAAGGATTGATCCTCACTCAAGTCAACCGTAAACGAATTCTGCAACTTCCCATTTATTGAAGCAACAATTTTGACATGAGTAGCTTCGCCTCCACAGCGACCAGAAACCTTGATATCAGATTTTTGTTTGGCATCTTGCTGGAAAACAGCACGCTCTGTCGGGGTCTCAACTACAACGAAATTATTCATTGACACCTCAAGTCTTTGCTGAAAACAGCTTGGCTACCTTTAATCAATATGGAAATTTAGTCAGCCAAGGATGCTAATTTATTGTAATCGACATTGCACAACGAAACCCAATACTAAACTGTGATTCGGTTGGTATCAATTGACTTCGTGCAGCACACCTCAATTCATTTTGATGGCTGTACCATGATCCTCCACGAACAACCCGTTTAATGGAAGATTCGGACTCAGTGCTAGCATTTACCGGATTTTTTGCCGTTGCTGAACTGTAGAAATTAGCATCATATATATCCGCAACCCATTCGGCCACGTTTCCAGCCATATTGTAGATGCGATAAGGACTTTGACCTGCTGGATACTCATTTACTGGCTCAGCTTCACCACGGTGCTTATTATAATTTGCTTGTAACCAGTCAATGCCTTCACCCCAAGGGTAGGTTCGACTGTCATATCCTCGTGCGGCTTTCTCCCATTCTGCTTCCGTCGGCAATCGTTTCCCACTCCATTCAGCATAGGCGTTCGCACCGAACCAAGTTACCTCAACCACTGGATGATTTAGGTAACCATCCGCCACCCGATACATTCCACCGAACCACACAATCTGCACATCCTTATCTGCGAGATCAATCAGTAAATTATCATCCTGATCTGTGATACGACCAATATCATTTAGGAATCTAGCAAACTCAAGATTTGTTACTTCATATTTATCAATAAAAAAAGGATCAAGTTCAATTTCCCGTTCGGGTTGTTGGTCAAGATCTCCGTCGACATCTCCCATTGTAAAGCGGCGAACTGGGATGAGCACCATACCTTCTGGAAGTTCTGCAACTGTTATTCTTACGCGGTAACTTGCACTATTGACGTTTGGTTGATCTTTGATTGCATCCCAGACGATCCTTTTTGCTTTTCCTGCTTCAATACCATTACCTACATCACCTGTCAAACTATTTAATCCTATCGGGACATCGTAGGTTCGGCCGTTATTATCCGAGATTTCGATGGCAACTGATAACAAATCGTCCTGTTCGTCTTCGAGATCGAAGCTGATTTCCAACTTGCCATCTTCACGTTGCGAAACATCTAGATTCGTAACTACAGGATTAGTATTAGCAAAAACGCAACAGGCTAATGAAATAAGTATCAACGTGATTATAGCCTTGGTTTTTAAATGCTCCATGCACAACAGCCCCCATAAAATTCTCAGCACATTTATTTTACCACAGGTTGGTTTGATTTTAAACCATTTTAGCTTATATGCACCTCGGTTCAACTGTTCACATTCTCACATGGGATATGTTATAATGTGGTTCGAATTATGGGATTTACCCCCCCCCAACATTCATCTAAAAAGTGTTTAATATGAGGCAAACTGTCGCCATCATTTTTTTTCTCTCCGGTGCGAGTGGCTTAATATACCAGATAATCTGGACACGACAACTCACCCTCCTCTTCGGAAGCACTGTTTTGGCTGTCAGTACTGTCTTGACCGCGTTCATGGCAGGACTCGCGCTTGGTAGCGTGTATTTTGGGAAATTGGCCGACCGCCAGAATTCCCCAATACGGCTATACGCAGTACTGGAAATATTAATTGGTATTTACGCCTTGATATTTCCGTTATTTCTCCTCATGTTAAAGGCGTCCTATATCCTGATTTATCGATCATTTAATGCTGAATTTTACTCACTTACACTGGTCCGATTTGCTATATCCTTTTTTATAGTTTTAATACCAACAACTTTAATGGGTGGGACATTACCAGTTATAAGCAAGTTTGTAGTTCAAGGGATCGAAAATAGAGGTCGTTATATTGGTTTTTTTTATGCAGTTAATACATTTGGTGCTGCTATAGGGACAATCGCTACAGGATTCATTTTTATTCAATATCTTGGTATCCAACGTACAGTTTTTTTAGCTGTGGGCATAAATTTTTTCGTAGCTCTCGTGGCATTTTTGATTGATCGATACCCAGCAAAAAGGCAGGTAGATAAGGCCTTACATTTAGATCCAGAGCCAGCAAACTTAGGAAGAGATCCAATTTGGAAATTTGTGTTGTTGGCCTTTGGTATCTCGGGATTTTGCTCTTTAGCATATGAAGTCCTGTGGACGCGCATCCTTGTATTTTTTCTAGGTAATACTACTTATGCGTTCTCAACGATCTTAGCTGCTTTTCTGTTTGGTATTGCGCTTGGCAGTTACATCTTTGCAAAAGTTGCAGATTGGACAAAATCACCCGTCAACTTGTTAGGCTTGGTTCAAATTAGCATTGGGCTGTCCGCCATATTGTTGATGCCTATGTTCAGCAAACTACTTGATGTAATACTCATATTCCAAGGCTTACCCGGTGGACGATTTTGGACTTTCCTTGTATGTTTGGTTGTGATGGTTGTTCCTGCGACACTTATGGGAGCATGCTTTCCTATCGTCACACGGATCTATGTGGACAGTAAGAACCAGCTTGGACAAAATATTGGGGAAGCCTATTCCACTAATACAATAGGATCAATCTTGGGATCATTCTGTGCCGGTTTCGTTCTGATACCCTTGATTGGAATTCGCCCATCAATCGCCCTAGTGGTTATTCTTAACACATTTGTCGGCTGTGTACTCATTTTTCTGAATAAGCCGAGGTCTCAAGTTTTTGATGGTATAGCAATCAGTGGTTCAATCGTTACTGTGGCGGCTGTTATCATGACACTGGTTTGGTCAAACACTCCGCTTTTTCTAAACAGCGCAATTTTTCGCTTGCAGCATCCGGGAGATGAACTGATCGACTATACTGAGGGTATTGACGCTTCAATTACAACACTCAAGGACGATGCTGATGTGTATCGACTTTACGTTGATACCAACCAAGCTGCTGATGCCTCACGTTGGGATTCNCCATCGCATCGTGTAATTGCNCACCTTCCACTTNTGTTGCATTCTGCCCCAAAAAGCGCATTGGTGGTTGGATTTGGTATGGGCTTGACNTCACATTCTATCACTCAACATGGTGTNAAAATTGATGCNGTCGAAATTTCAGAAGGTGTAATCAAAGCCGCCCGGAATTATTTTACGNCTGTCAACAAAAATGTGTTTGAACATCCACTATTTAATTACCAGATCAATGATGGCCGAAACTATATTTTAATGACTNAAAAGCGATATGATATGATTTCAACGGGAATTATCCATCCGCTTGTGAGTGCCGGCAGTTCGAATATCTACACAGAGGATTTTTACCAACTGTGCAAGCGAATCCTAAATGATGATGGNATTATGTGTCAATGGGTGCCNNTACATAGAATGCCCGAAGAACATCTAAAGATGGTTGTTAGAACNTTCGTTAAAGTGTTTCCAAANACNACCCTTTGGTATAAGTTCACNCCAGACTTCATTATTCTCATTGGTACAAATCAACGATTGAAAATTAATTACAAAGATTTTATGGCCAGATCAAATATTCCGAGCATTCAGCAGGGATTAGANTTTGATAGCCTTGACGGNATGTCACTGCTGGACGCCTTCATGATGGGTGAAGACGCGGTNCACAACTATGCNGGNGAGGGNAAAATACACACAGATGATCGCCCATANCTTGAGTTTTTTAATGCCAAAAGTTTGGTTCNNACCACGCAGAGAAACGTTGAGGGNCTGTCAAAATACCGACAACGAGTCACACCATGGTTAGCNAATTATGGNCAAACATTTGATGANAAGAAGCANATCCGAGACCAAATTAACCACTATTTTTCNGCCACGCAAAAGTTGATNAAAGGCCAGATCGCCTATGNTGGCAGGGATTATAACAAGGCAGGTCANGTACTTGGAGAAGCATTTTCATCAAACAAAGATGATATGACCATTCGATACAATCTGCAGGTGGTTCTTGGCCTGACACAAGAAAACCAACAGGAAGAAATAACGCAGCTTGAAAAACAGCTAAAGCAAAAACTAAGGCAGAATCCACAAGATGCAGNAGCTTACTTCCAACTNGCTGTTATCTATGAAATGCAAGGGGAACTCGACAAATCNGCGGATGCAGCAGAAGAATCACTCAANTACAATCCAAACCAGCTAGAACTTTATCTCTTTCTTGGTCCATTATATGANCGGCAAGAGAAAATCGATCGGGCACTAGGAACTTATGAACGGCTTGAAAAAATTGNAGATGAGTTNCCACCAGAGATATTGGGNGTTATGGCTTCTATTTACCATATGAAAGGACTTGACGATAAAGCGNTCAAATATGCCGAAAANGCGTTTGCGTNNGCACCGNATTCTTGGAAAGTAAATCATCTACTTGGTACTATCTATCTTGATCAAAAACACGAGAAAAANGCAATNCNGTTTTATCTTAAAGCCATTGAGCTAGCCCCTGATGCTGTACAGCCTCTAATAAGTTTAGCCCAATTGNATTTCTCACAACNGCAGTATGATCAGGCTNTGCAATCTATAAATCAAGCTATAAAGCTGGTGCCAGAAGATCGGGGTTTAAAAGAATTGCGTCAACAAATATGGAATGCTATGTAAANGCGAATTTTTCTATGTTTCAAATTTAGNGAGAGGNAAAAATGCAANAAATGAAACGNTCACATTATTGTGGNGAGTTGCGACTCGCTGACGNAGGACAAGCAGCAAAACTGACNGGGTGGGTTATGCGCCGTCGTGATCACGGAGGTGTAATTTTCGTCGATCTCCGAGATAAATCGGGAATCACGCAAGTCGTGTTTGATCCNATGATTAGTCAGGTAGCTCATGAACTNGCTAACCAAATTCGGAATGAATTTGTATTATGTGTTAGTGGNAAAATCCGCGGACGGGGTGANGGAGCTACAAACCCNAATTTGCCAACCGGTGAAATTGAAATTGCTGNAGATCAACTTGAAATCCTGAATACTGCGCAAACCCCNCCCTTCCTTGTTGAAGACGATATTAACGTTGCGGAAGAGGTTCGGCTTAAACANAGATATCTTGATTTACGCCGGCCNAAAATGCAGAAGGCCTTNNTAACACGNCATAAAGCTATGTTAGCATGCAGAAACTATATGAGNGAGCANGGTTTTATAGAAGTTGAAACNCCAATCCTAATGAACAGTACACCAGAAGGCGCCCGTGATGTGCTTGTNCCAAGTCGTCTAAATCATGGTCAATTTTATGCCTTACCACAGTCACCACAACAATTTAAACAAATTTTAATGATGAGCGGGNTCGACCGGTATTTTCAAATNCCCAAGTGTTTTCGAGATGAGGATACCCGNGCTGATCGCCAGNTGGAATTCACACAAATTGATTATGAAATGTCGTTCGCAACTCAAGATGATGTGATTGAAATCACTGAAGGATTGATGAAACGAATTTTTGAAGAAGCTGCTGATATTCCTGTNAATGTTCCGTTCAATCGAATGTCATACGCAGATGCAATGTCTAGATTTGGGTCAGACAAACCTGATACACGTTTCGACATGGAACTTTATNACCTCTCTGATCTGGTAGCTGATTGTGATTTTAAAGTTTTTTCAAGNGTCGTGANCAGTGGTGGTCAGGTGAAAGGNCTCGCAGTTCCTGNTGGAGCNAATCANTTCTCACGNCGAGATATTGATGAACTCACCAATCTAGTAGCTGTTTACCAAGCCAAAGGNTTNGCTTGGATTAAGGTTACAGAANACGGCTTTGATTCTGGAATTGTTAAGTTTTTTACTGAGGAAACTCTTAATGCTATCGCAGANCGAATGAAAGCTACACGNGGGGATTTGATGTTATTTGTTGCNGACACACCCAAGGTNGTTGCTGATTCNCTTTCCAATTTNCGCTTGCATCTTGGTCGAAGTCTNGACCTGATTGACCATAATCGATATGACTTTCTGTGGGTTGTTGATTTTCCGTTATTTGAGTGGAATGCAGANGAGGATCGTTATGAACCNGCTCATCATCTTTTTACGGCGCCNTCTGATGANAGTATCCCATTACTTGATACTGATCCNGGNAAAGCCCAATCACAACACTATGATTTGGTGATNAATGGAAATGAAGTNGCCAGTGGAAGTGTNAGAATTCATAGGTGGGAGATTCAGCAAAAGATTTTAGANAATCTGAATATTTCTCCGGAAGAAGTGAAATNGAGGTTCGGATACTTTATTGAAGCGTTGCAATATGGCACCCCGCCACACGCAGGAATTGCCCCGGGNNTAGACCGNCTGGTAATGATAATGCTAGGAGAAGAAAATATCCGTGAAGTCATCGCCTTTCCAAAAACACAACGTGGCGCTTGTCTGATGACNGGAGCACCTTCCGACGTCACTGATTTCCAACTCGAAGAATTATCAATCAAAATTGACGCATAAATATGTTACGTAACACAAAATAAGGAGACAAGTAATGAATGATCTCAAATATGATATTTTGGCAGATGATCTGGAAAAACAAGGGCATAATGTAGACGAAATTAGAAATAATTTAAAAAAACAACATATTGAAACACCCTCGTGGGGGTATGGAAATTCCGGAACGCGTTTCGGTGTTTTTCATCAAGAGGGTGCTGCACGAAATGCGGCGGAACGACTCGAAGATGCAGCAACTGTGCATAAGTACACGGGTGTATCTCCAACAGTGGCCCTCCATATTCCGTGGGACCAAACAGACGATTGGGATGGCCTCCAGCAGTATGCTGCCGAACTTGGCATTGGCATTGGTGCTATCAACCCAAATGTTTTTCAGGACCAAATTTACAAACTGGGTAGTGTGTGCAACCCCGATTCATCAATCCGTCGAACAGCTATTGACCATATGCTTGAGTGCGTCGACATAATGAACATAACCGGGTCACAAGATTTGAGCCTATGGTTTGCTGATGGCACCAACTTTCCTGGGCAAGGCGATTTTCGACAGAGAAAACATTGGATGGAAGAAGCATTAAAAGAGATTTGCGACACGCTAAACGATAACCAGCGAATGCTAATCGAATATAAATTCTTTGAACCTGGATTCTATCATACAGATTTAACTGATTGGGGAACTGCCTACGTAATGGCCAAAAAGTTAGGTAATAAAGCGCAGGTACTTATTGATTTAGGGCACCATCCACTTGGCATCAACATCGAGTTTATCGTCGCTTATTTAATTGATGAGAATAAACTTGGTGGGTTTCATTTTAACTGCAAAAAATTTGCCGACGATGATTTAACCGTGGGTTCCATCAATCCACAGGAGCTTTTTTTGATCTATAACGAACTTGTGGCGGCGGAACTTGATCCAGAAGTAGAAACTGATATCGCTTATATGATTGATCAAAGCCACAACCTTAAGCCGAAGGTCGAGGCCAGTATCCAATCAGTTTGTAATCTCCAAACGGCTTATGCTAAGGCTTTAATTGTTGATCGCCAATCGTTGGCTGAAACACAAGCAGCGGGTGAAATTATTGATGCTGAACAAATCCTGCAACGTGCGGCGGAGACCGATGTACGTCCTCTGTTGGAACGAGTTCGATTAGAAATGGATCTGGATCCCAATCCCCTCACTGCCTACCGCAAAAGCGGATACTTTGACCGAATTAGCAAAGCTCGAGTTGGCGGCGAAAGTCAAGGATGGGCTTAAGCAACTATGAAAAACGTGTCCTTTGATCGTCTGGTGGATGTTGTCGCTATGCTGCGAAGCGACAACGGATGCCCTTGGGATCTAGCCCAAACCCATGAGTCACTGAAGGCAGATTTAATTGAAGAAGCATACGAGCTTATTGAAGCCATTGATGCCAAAGTACCGAAGAAAATCTGTGATGAACTTGGGGATTTGTTGATGCAAGTTATGTTACATTCGCAAATCGCCACAGATCGGAATGAATTCGGTGTTGACGAAGTCATTGAAAACTTGACGGAGAAACTAGTCCGTAGACACCCACATGTTTTTGGATCAGTTGTTGCTACCGACGAAAACGAGGTGCTAGAAAATTGGGAAGAGATTAAACGTGGAGAAGATGGAAACAAAGATCGAAAATCATCATTAGATGGTATTCCACATTCGTTGCCCAGTCTGCAAAGAGCGGAGAAAATCCAGAAAAGAGCGTCAAGAGCTGGATTTGACTGGGACCAAACAGAGGATGTTTTACCCAAACTTCAAGAAGAAATTGACGAAATCGAGGAGAGCATTAGAAACGACGACATTACCGAAATAGAAATGGAAATCGGTGATTTACTTTTTTCGGTTGTAAATTTATGCCGTTTTCTAAATGTACAGCCCGAAGAAGCATTACGAAAGTCTACCCGAAAATTTGTAGATCGGTTTCAACGGATGGAAACCGCACTTGAAAGAACCAATAAGAAGTTCAAAGACTACGACCTTTCCACACTCGATCAGATTTGGGAACAAGTTAAACAACAGGAAAAAGCTTAACTTCTCCGATGCCAGAACGCAGAAATTATGGCGGTAATCGGAATCACTAAAACCAATCCAAGTGTACCTGCAAGGAGCCTAAGGATCTCCGCAGCTGTAATTCCAATGCTGAGCAACTCAACTACTGGTGAAGCAAATAGGCTATTTCTTAAATCAGGCGCTATAATTGCCATGAGAAGCAGTATTCGTACACCAATATATGCGAATAATAGCGTGTTAACCATGGTACCTAAAATGTCTGTACCAACGTTCATCCCAGAAGAAATCAATTGCCACGATGACATCTGTGGGTTTGCCCGGCGAACTTCCTCCATTGCCGACGAAACTTCAATAGCCCCATCAACGGCAACACCTAATAAGCCGATTAACATTCCAGCCAATAGCAATTGGCGAAAATCGAAGGGGATCCCNACTGCTTCGACGATATCAGCAGAGATNGCATTTTCCATACCTGAGAAGTGCAAATAATGCTGCGNAATCACTACNATCAAACCGGCAATCGTTACTCCTGCCATTGTACTAATAACAGCTGAAANTGTCTTGCGACTGGGACCAATGACAAAAACCAACGAGCAAAAGGCAATCATCCCACTGCTNAAAACCACAATNAGAACAGGTGGGNTACCGCCTGCAATNAGTGGTAGCATAAAAAAATAAATAATCAGTCCCGAANCAACCATTGCAATAACTGTCCGAACGCCNTCGTTTCGCCCAACTAAAATGATGACAACCAGCATTACCCCAAACATCCAAATAAGAAACCGGTCTCTCCCATATTCTTGNACTAGGTTGACTAAACCGATTTGATCGGGAGATCCACCGACACGACAAAGGACGATATCTCCTGGTTCTGCAGGAATCGTTAGTAGCGGCATNTTTTTCTGAATCACATTTCGCAAGATCAGATTCTGTCCTTTATAGNTTCCTGCTAGTAATTCGATCTCCAGAATATCGTGCACTGTTGATTCAGTTTCAGCATTACGTTCAAGTCGACGGATAACTTTTCCTTTCGCATACTCAGAAACCGAAACCAAATTACCACTACTATCCTCCTTTCGCACAACGGTAGCCGCCGAATGATTAACGTAATTTTGTAANCCTAAAATACTACAAATAACAACNACTAAACCAAATGGCACCAGATACTGAGATTTTTTCTCTTNTTCTTGGCGATGCATCATTTCTAATTCTTCAGTAGAGGGGATATCTTGAGCTACACGGTCACGATCAACTTTTGCATATTTGGTTAATATTCCAGCCACAACTGACGTTATAGGAACAGTCAGGACTAAACCAATTGTTCCTATAATGGCTTGAAGAATTGCTGCAGCAGTTGCTTCATCATTGACAATACGGAGAAATGGATAAGACACACCAACTTCCGGAAAATCTATACGCGGCAGCAGCATAGTTATGATTTCAGCACCAAGATAGGCAAAGATCAGGGTATCTGCCATAGTACCCATCACATCTCTCCCAACGTTAAAGCCAATGCGAATCGCTTGCCGCACACTAACGTTGGGATTCACCTCTTTAACTTCATGTACGGAAGAAGATATCGACATTCCCACATCCATCATGGCTCCAACCGATCCTAAGATCATTCCTGCTGACAACAAATCAGTGAAGTTCCACGAATGTGCCCCTGGTGTTCGCCAGAGTGCGATACCCAGTTCAAGAAACCCAAATTCCTCAGCGAGTCCAGTGAGATACATTGCCCTCTGCCCAATGATTGAAAGGACAGCAACCATTATTAATCCTCCAAGTGTACCAATCACACCTGAAATTACCTTTCGACTAAAACCAGCGATAACAACAAAAGTCATCAAAGTTAAAAGTGCTGATATTGATAAAGAAACAAAAATTGGATTATAACCCTTGACTAAGAGTGGAATCAGCAGATAGAAAACGATTAGACCAGACAAGAACATGGTTACAATCGCACGAATTCCCTTGGATCCTCCAATTATGATCATCAATACAGCCAAAAGTCCTGTTAGGTACAGCAAATATGGTGTTCGGAAATACTCCAGCAGCCGGACAGTATCGATCGATTTCTGATCAGATCGCCGAAGAGGAATCTCAAGGAAGAGGCGATCGCCGATATACAGTTTCCGATCGCTATAATCACGACCGATCCAAATGTTGTCAACTTCCACTGTCTGACCACGGAATCGACTGGACAGAATCTGGAAGGTTGCAATCTGATCAACTGATTCGTTGGTGTCAAGTTTTTTAACCTGGCCAATACAAACAATTGTTTCAAGAGCACCATGATAAACAGTCTGGGAAAACCGGAGGAGGGTAACATGTAAGAAAAAAACTATCGCTAGAACCACCACACAACCGAAAAGTTTAAGGCGCCATTTAGTCATTAGATAACTTTCACATATAGCTCAGATGTTTATGGATGTTTTCAGCAACTTGGCGGTTGATCGTTTCAACAGCAAGAAGTTTTTCTATGGTCGCATTACGAATTTCATCAATTGACCTGAAATGCCGCAGCAAAACCTTTTTTCGCTTCTTTCCAACAAGCGGAATATCGTCCAAAACGGAATGTGTCAAATTTTGCACACGCAGTTTCCTGTGATAATGAAGAGCAAAACGGTGTGCTTCGTCACGTATACGCTGGATGAGGTGGAGCGTTGGGTCTTCCCTAGGGATAGCAATTGGGTCTTTCTGTTCAGGGAGATAAACACGCTCAAATCGTTTGGCCAATCCAATGATAGGAAAATGTGCTAGCCCAAGTTGTTTTAATACGTGATAAGCGGAATTCAGTTGGCCTTTTCCACCATCAATTAGAATCAAATCCGGGAAACGGTTCTCTACAGTTGTTTGCCGAAATCTTCGAGAGATCACTTCTCGCATCGATGCATAATCATTTTGGCCATTAACACCCCGAATCTTGAAATGACGNTACTCCGATTTTTNAGGCTCACCATTTTCCATTACAACCATTGAGGCAACAGTAAAACGCTCACCAAGATTAGAAATATCGAATCCTTCAATACGCTGGGGTGGTCGTGGTAAACCAAGCAATTTTTGGAGATTAAGCAAAGCTGGATCCTCATCGTTAACAACAGCAAAATTGAAGTCTTTCTGATCAAGGATCAACCGCGCATTTTTGGTTGCCATTTCAACAAGTTGATGTTTCCGACCACGNTGTGGGACATGAATATTAGTCCGACCACCACGTTTCTCAGACAACCAATTNCCGATTGTATTTGGCATCTCAATAGTATTTGGAAGGATAATAGTTTTGGGTATAAAAGAGGTGTTTTCGTAATATTGCTGAATGAATGCCGTCAATGCCTCGATTTTNAGATCTGATTCAACATTAGTCAAGAAATNGTGNTCACGGTCAAGCAATTTCCCGTCACGAACCATCATTANTTGAACNCACGCTTCGCTGTCACGATAAGCAATACCAACTACATCTTCATCTATNGCCNACGGNGTATCAATGTTCTGTNTAGCCACTGCATCTTTGATCATGCTGATCTGATCACGGTATTTAGCCGCCAATTCAAAGTTGAGTTCTTCTGCGGCTAACTCCATCTTGACACGAATATCAGNGACAACNTGATTAATATCACCACTTAGAAATCGGACCACATTCTTGACGATGCTCTTGTAAGCGAAAGTATCAANATGATCCGCACATGGAGCATCACAACACTTAATATGATAATCAAGNCATGGCCGGTGTTTGTTNCCTTTTTCANCAAGTTGAAGTTCNCATGTGCGAATAGGGAAAATTTTTGCTAANAGTTTGATTGTCTGNCGCATGGCACGTGGTTTNATGTANGGGCCAAAATATTTTGCGCTATCCTTNTCAACATTTCGCACAACTTGTAATGAAGGAAACGGNTCATCAACAGTAATTTTCANGTATGGATAGTGCCCATTATCTTTGAGCTTAATGTTGTAACGTGGTAGATGTTTCTTGATCAGATTGTTTTCAAGAANNAGTGCTTCAATAACGTTTGCNGTCACAATATATTCCACATCCTTAACGTNCCGCAACATCGCCCCTGTTTTACCATGAGGCTTAGCCGATGGTCGAAAGTAGGATTGAACACGATGCCGAATCGACTTTGCCTTTCCAACATACAGGATCTTACCCGACTTACTTTTCATCATGTAGATGCCGGGATCAGTGGGGAATTTTGCTAGATTATCTCTAATCTTCTGGGGTGCCATCTATAACGAAAATCAGCTTACGCCTGATAATTTTTCAAGTGCAAGCATCAAGGCATGTGTACCGAGACGACCGTGGCCTTGTGCCTGAGTGGCCAGATAAAGTTGATGAACAAGCGAAAGCCCTGGAAGGCTAATGCCCATACGTTTGGCTTCATCCAATGCAATCCCCATATCCTTGATAAAATGTTCAACAAAAAACCCAGGATCAAAGTTGCGTTTTAAAACGCGTGGAGCGAGATTGTCTAGTGACCAGCAACCGGCTGCGCCTTTGCTGATTGTTGATAACATAATTTCAAGGTCAAGCCCTGCTTTCGCNCCGTAAAGTAATGCTTCACAGACACCTATCATGGTACCAGAAATGGTAATTTGATTACACATTTTAGTATGCTGACCAGATCCCGCTTCCCCTTGATAGACAATATTTTGGCCCATGGCTTCAAAGAGAGGATGAATGGCGTCAACAGCTTCTTGATCACCTCCAATCATGATTGCCAAACGGGCCTCACGAGCCCCAACATCACCACCTGAAACAGGTGCATCGATTGACGATANACCTTNAGCTCGCGCTGCTTGATGNANCTCGANAGCCAGTGATGGTTCGGTTGTCGTCATATCAACAACAATACTCCCTNATTTTGCCGTTGTTAAAATCCCNTTTTCACCTAAATATACTTGGCGCACATCNTCTGGNAAACCAACAATGGTAAAGATAATATCTGAGCTTTCTGCTACCTCCGCTGGTGAANNAGCCCAAGTTGCTCCAGCTTTCAATAGNGGGTCAGCCTTAGACTTAGTGCGTGTAAATATCGTTGCTGTATAACCAAGATCNATCACATGTTGACACATCCAACGNCCCATGACACCTGTACCAACCCAACCGATTTTTATCTGTGAGGGGTGAACTTCTTTAATCATAAAATTTCTCCTACACTTTATAAATTTTGTTAATTATTCTGAAAATTGCACCCAAAAGCTTCAACAAGTTCTACTGCTTTACCTAAGCCATCTTCAGTTTCGATCTTCTTCCCAAGTTCTTTGGCTTTAGTTGACATTGATTCGGATCTAATGACTTGAAGAATTCGATCTGCTAAACTCTTAGTAGTCATCTGTTTCCGATGGAGAATCTTAGGAGCAACGCCAAGTTTTTGTAACCTACTACCCCAATATGGTTGATCNGCTAAATGTGGTATTACAATAGATGGCACACCNGCAAGACAAGCNGCNTGGGTGGTACCCGCACCACCGTGGTGAATTACGCATATNCCCNGCCGAAACAAGAAATCGTGCGGCACATGACCAACAGAAAGGATNTTGCTATCCCATCCAAATGATTCACTACCCAATTTCCCCCAACCTGCTTGGATTATTGCTCTTTGACCGGTTACCTGAACAGCATCAACGATAGTCTGGGTTGTCTCCAAACCTTTGGTTCCTCCCATAGAACCAAAGGAAACAATAATTGGTGAAGGTCCNTGGTCTAAAAACTTGCGTAAATCTAGCGGAACTTCATAATCNGGTTCTTCTAAAAACCAAGCTCCNGTAAATTTATGATAAGACGGCAAATCNGGCGGCGGTTTTGTAATATAAGAGGATGACGCCACTAAGTTAAGTTGAGGTGAATACATACCTTTAATTCCGATCAAACTCCTGTTATTTCCACCAACAGAGTCAAAAAACGNATTAAACANAGGATCNGCTTGATGGTACATCATCAATTCGACTACCTTCCACATCAAGTAATTGCCATATCTTCCCAAATTCGGTGCGGGTGAAGGAGCAGTGTAAATGGACTTGATNAATCCAGGACAGTAGCTNACTGTTATCCAAGGTAGATTCTTTTTAATAGCTGCTTCNTGACCNGGCATGTCAGCCGAGTGGCAGACTACTATATCNCAATCTGTCATGGCATCAAGACAATCATTATACCATTGTTCNGCCTGGTTGAGAATTCCTTCTTTTGCAATCATCAAAGCAGATTTGAGNGGNTTCNGGATATNGNTGATCCTGTCCATGATCTGATCAAATNGGTCTTTCTCGAATGGCACACCAACCGGACGAAACCCAACTCCNATTTTCTCAAACTGTTGGCCGTAAACGCTTGAAGCACAAACTTGAACTTNATGNCCAGCAATTTTTAACNNATTGGCCAAAGCCAAAAAAGGCCGNACATCACCAGTAGTTCCCCAAGTTGTCAACATAATTTTNATTGGATTCATTTAGCCCAAACGATCTCCATTTAGACAATAACAAATTACTTNTTTAGAAACGTGGATCNGTTCTATCACCAATCTGTTCATACNGNNCCCGGCATNTGGTTAAGATNTCTTGNACNAATANCGAGAGAAAATAGAACNNCATATTTGNGCCNGCGGTATCAGACCAATTAGGCANTCNTAAGNGCCNNATTCGCATATCACGAATCAANAAAGATCCGGCTGGTATTAGGACCAACTCGGAATATTTTTTTAATAATTGACTCAGATCAATGCCGTTTAGCATCAGGTGTGTCCCGCTTGACCAAATTTCCATGAACCATTTTCCTGAATGAAATCCACTAGAGGAATATTTGTGGAGATACTATATAGAGGTGTGGTTTCTCCGTTCGAAAAGAGTCTATAAATGTCAGAGTGTATGTGCTGATATTTGGATTTTGGGGATGGTGTGCCAGAGACCAGGTAGTGGCAAATACAATCAGATTCAAGCATGACGCCAATTACCGAACGATTGGGTTGGTAATAATTTGTGGCTTAATAAACGGGTTACTAAGTGGTTAGAATCGGTTTTAGCTGCATATTCATCTAGAGGCCCGTAAAATGGGAACGAGATCTCAACAAGGTTTTTCTCAAGAACTGACTCGAAAATAACGTATCTATCCATTCCTGTCTGTTGAAAAGCTAAATCGAGTGTTTCGGGCTTTAGCTTTTCCTGTTCAAGTTCTTCAGAACTCAACTTCATCAGTTTTTTACCTTGGACTTCCGTATTTACATTGGGAAAAAACATGCAATTCATTATATTACAATCCTTAGTCAAACTCAAAGGGAAAACCCTTTTGCAAATCAGTTATGACTCTGATAAAATTAATGGTCAACTACGAGATCATTAAGATTGAGCCAGAGTTTCTATCATGCGTAAGACTACAGTTATTTTTGTTTGTTTGACCTTTCTTTTAAGTTGTGTTGCAGACCGCGATTTTGATTCCAACCTGTCTTCCAAAAACCAGGAGGACGGCTGGGTTGAATATAATCAAAACGATTTTTCGCAAGCTCTCGTGGCATTTGAACGGGCAGTTAGCCTTAATCCTAACCTGTCTGATGCGCATAATGGTTTGGGATGGGCACATCTCAGTATGTCTCAAGTCCCCAACACTAATACACAAATAATCGCTAAGGCGCAAAGATCCTTTCAGGATGCAATTCTCGCCGATACCCAAAATTCAGATGCTTGGATAGGGCTCGCCAATGTTCTTTTTCTCCGGCGCCAAAAACCTGCCGATTTTGAGGCAGCAATTCGAGCTATCGAAAACGCATTAATTGCTGATCGAGACTACTTTTTTCGCCATGATTATGATTCGATTGCTGATATTCATATTCTGAAGGCATTCTGCTACTACCACCTCGGCAAAAAAACACAGGCAGATTCTATCATTCGAACTGTTCTGAAATCAGATCCCTCCAATCAATCCGCAGCCCAGTTGAAAAAATTGTTAGCATTTTAAGTGAATAAAAGTGGCGCAAAACAAATTTAGGCTAATAAAAGAAGATGAGAAAACTTGCGCCCGCTTGGGTCAACTTCGCACAGCTCATGGCGTTGTCAACACCCCGATATTTATGCCGGTCGGCACCCGTGCTACTGTCAAGACCTGTTCACCGCGGGACCTGATCGAAATGGGGGTCGAGATTATACTCGGTAATACCTATCATCTTTACCTGCGTCCAGGACATCAAGTTATTCAGCGAGCGGGCGGATTGCATAAGTTCATGGGATGGAAAAAACCGATTTTAACTGACAGTGGTGGGTTTCAAGTTTTCAGTCTGGGAGAACGCCGAAAAATCACTGAAAGTGGGGTTGAGTTTCAATCTGGAATTGATGGGTCGAAACACATGATTAGCCCGGAACGCGCCATTGAAATTCAGAACGCTCTCGGTGCTGATGTGATCATGGCTTTTGACGAATGTCCAGCGCATACAACTGATCGAGAATATATTGAAAATTCGATGAAGATGACACTCCGTTGGGCCAAACGTTGCAAAGAAACTCACAAAAATGCCAATCAGTTGTTGTTTGGTATTGTGCAAGGCGGCTTTTTCAACGACCTACGCAAAGAAAGCGTCGAGCGAACTGTCGAAATGGGGTTTCCTGGATATGCCATTGGCGGACTGAGTGTTGGAGAGGAAAAAGAGTTGATGTATCAGACAACTGCTTACACTGCTCCGTTGCTTCCAAAAGAGAAACCTAGATACCTAATGGGAGTTGGTACCCCACAGGATTTAGTCTACAGTGTTAGTTGTGGCATCGATATGTTTGATTGTGTTATGCCAACCCGAAATGCACGAAATGGATCGCTTTTTACTAGCGTTGGCAAGGTTAAAATCCGTAACGCAAAATATAGGTCCGATTTTACACCGCTTGACCCTAACTGTAATTGTTACACATGTCAAAATTTCACTAGTGCTTATTTACGTCATCTTGATAGCGAAAACGAGATGCTAGGCCATCATCTAAAAACAGTCCACAATCTGTATTTCTACATAAGCTTGATGCGAGGCATTCGCCAATCAATTAAAATCGGCACCTTCTCAAAACTGAAGAATGATATCCCGATGCTCTTTCAAACTGGCCAAAACTGCAGTGTAGCAGATTCTTCCTAGGAATAAAATCTGTATCAATCCAAAGAAATCATGATACACCCGTTTCCATCAAATACAATATTATCTCAATCGAGTCAACCGGAGGTCATTTATGGAGAGACTTGAATCGTTCAATGCACTCGCTATACAGCAAAAGAAGGAATGGGGAGAAATCATTACCGTCTTCGAAACCAGAAATCGCTATACAGTT
>PBXZ01000009.1:0-61607 GCA_002729415.1 Candidatus Poribacteria bacterium
AGAAAATTGTGAAGAACTTCGGACACCTCTTTTTTTCCTGTTCTTCCTAACGATTGCAGAATTTGTAAGGAATTGAAGACTACATCTCCTTTACCGGCTTTGGCCCAAACAACTAACGGCCATTTGTTCTGCTTATCAGTGATTAATGGTTTCCAAGGTTTCGGGGCTTCATGTGGGCCATCCGCCATGAAATCCCCCGCACCCCAACCACCACCAAAATGCTTGTCAATTAATGCATTTGGCTTTTTAAAAATATCGTGGTCAGCCAGAATAACACCAACGTTATCGTCTAAATCTGGGTCGAGCAGCTCAAGTAGATGAGGCAAGAAATTCTTGTTCCAAGTAGAATCTTGTTGAAAATCTACGGTCACAAGATAACCACCTTTTTCAACATATTCATTCACAACTTTGAAGTTCTCTTTCAAGGGTTCGTTTTTGTCGTAAGCAACAACTCCAACAGCGATCACATCATACTTTAGCAACGTATCGATCTTATAATCCCCCTTGTCGAGTACCTCAAATTCGATTTTAGCGTTTTTAAATGCTTGCTCCTCAACTTGAGCATCGTTGCCTCTCCCTTGAATAAAACCTACTTTTAATTCTTGGGCGGCAAAAGCGAAGGAAGCGAAAAAAAACAGAATAATCGAACAACAGTTGACGTGTTTCAAAATCAATACTTTTTCTTGCATAACAACATCTCCTTTAAGTTTGGGTTAGAATCCAGGTGCAATCTCAGTATTAACAAAACTTGACCTTTGTAACCGAGGGGCAAGATGATCAAGTTTTTCCTGACAAATCTTCAGCCTTTTCCATAAAATTTTCTTATTCTAAACCATCAATTTCTCCTTTACTCCAGTTGTATGTGAGTAATAGTTGACAAATTTTGAGGGGCTAAAACAAGTTTTAACCCGAGGTACATGGAGTAATTCCATCCGTTTCAATCTTTAGTTTTTAAAAATAAACGAATTTACCATATAGCGGTCCTTACCTCAACTGGTTACTGGATCTTTTCTGTGAAACTTAACAGGGTATCTATTCTATCCTGTATCGTCAAAAATCATGACACTCAATGTATACCTGTGATTAAATGGGAGGACAAATACTATCTGGAGGCAGAGTGCCAACTTGTAAATCCAACGGATCAGTTACCATATGACTTTTTCCGTTGTAAGTGGCATTGACATCAACAAAGATTACCACATGTGCTACCCGCCACTGTTCCGATTGGTTCGGCCCTGCAGTATGAAAGGTCATGCCGTGGTGAAAAGTGCAGTCTCCAACTTGGAGAGGAATAACAAGGCGAGGCCACCATTGCAAATCTGGCATTTCCTTCCTCCAGCCTTCTTGATCTGAGGTCGCAATATTGCGCACGTGCATTAACTGATGGGAACCAGGCAGAAAGGACATACAACCCATTTCAATGGTGGTGTCCTGCAGAGCAACCCAAGCTGACAGTGCCATGCTTTTTCGATCATAAGGCCACTTGACTAGGTCCTGGTGAAAAGCCGTTGGAATAGGAAGCTCCGGCATTTTGGCTAAAATGTGGTCATGCCATATCCGCAATTTAGTGCCGGCTAATCGGGTAGCTACAGCTGTCAGATTGGGATGAAAGGTCAGTTCTCGCATGATTTCATCCTGACACCAGATATTCACTTTTTGATGGAAGGCTCTTCCAATATAATTATGGGGCGCTTCCGCTTGCATCTGGTCGAGAACCCGCATTGCGGCTTGACGAAACCGCTCTGCTTCAGACTCGTTGATCACCTTCGGAATTCTAACAACACCTTCTGATCGAAATACATCAACCAATTGATTTGTTAATTCGTGCGCTTTCATACTAATCTAAATTCTACTCCATTATGAAAAATAAAACTATTGTGGCTTTTCTTTGCACCACGCTTCATATTCTACCCGTGCTTCTTCAGACAACGGATAGTATTTGCGTAAATCGCCACCTTGAGCTAATTTCATGCGGCTGAAATCCTCCCAATCAGCGTGTACTTTTGCTTTTTTTACTAGTTCAGGAGCCAATTTCTTGGGAACAACAACAACTCCATCATCNTCGGCTACAATGATATCCCCNGGCATAACCAACGTGCCACCACAAGCAATAGGTTGNTTTACAGCAAAAGGGAAAATATTAGTTTGTGTATGGAAGTTGGGCGTTACACCTCTCAGCCAAAGTCCCAACCCNAAATTNGCNGCATACGGGAAGTCACGAATACAACCGTCCACAATAACNCCGGAACCGCCACGGCCTTTAAANTAAGTAAGCATCATCTCGCCAAAAACTCCGCTGCTCATGTTACTCCGAGCATCAACTACTACAACATCACCAGGTTGAGTATGATAAAGTACGTGTCGGTGCANTTGTTTTTCAGGNTCGNCATATTCATCTACCGAATACTGATCTTCGCGTTTGGGCATAAATTGNAGNGTTAGGGCTGGTCCGACAACAGTTTTACCCGGTATCATAGGGACAGGCCCCAGAATTTGNGGGTCGCTTATACCTAGGCGGTAAAGTTCTCCACTGGCTGTGGCACTGCCAATGGTAGTTAAGGACGANATCAGNTCCTGAGGGGGNCGTTCGATATCTGGTGTTTGGATCATTATTTCTCCTTANAAAATCTCAGCTCTTGAGAAATGATTAAATGATTGANTCTTACTTACAAACTCTNGTTGNTCTCACCAGTCTTGGTAGATNTTAAAAATGGTGTGTCTTAATATCTTTTACNTAACNTCCTGNCAAGGNCCACCATTTTGATCAATGGCAACATGACTNACCACTTGCCCTTGCATATCCAAAACAGGGTGGTAGAATTTAGCTAGATTCTCAGTCATATTATCCACATAGTGACCAATGAAAGTGCGCCTGCTNCGTGTGTGNGAATAATTGGGTTCTGAGCCATGAATCAACTGNCCNCTAAAAAANAGTGTTTGACCTCGCTTCATGCAAATTGGAATAATATTTGGCTCTNGCACCATATCTAAGATGCTGTTTTTTTTGTCCCCTTTGGTGGGAGGGCATAAAATCTCTTCTCGGTGCGAGCCCTGAACAACTTTTAGACAACCATTTTCTTGATCTGTATCATCTAAAGGCGTCCAAGTAGCGATACAGGTTGCCGGTTTTGACAGGAGAAAGAAATTGTCCTGATGCATTCCCTGGCCTACTGATTGAGGAGGTTTGTAATAGTACATCGTCTGAGCTACCAAGGCAGGACGCTCGAGCAAAAAAGTCAGCACCTGCGCGATTCTAGGATGGAGATACCATTGCTTAACCTGCGGACTAAAACGGTGTGGGTGTATGGCACGAAGGAGCTCTTTTGACGGATCAATATCGTCAAACCCAACTGTATGATTATCCGCTAAACCGTCATCAGTACCAATGTGGTCTCCGAAAGCTTTGTGACCCTGAGTTTTAAAATCCTCGAAGAAGGTATCCATGACATCGAGTTCAGTAGGAGGATAAACGTTATCTACGATGCAGTATCCCTCTGCCTCATAGCTTTCCTTGGCAACAGTCAAGACGTCATGGCCAACACAGTCTGCTTTTAATGAATGGGTCATAGGGAGCTTATTCTCCTCGAAGTTTGTTGATTAATTAACCCAAATTGCTACAACAATCCTTTAATCATGCCCCCATCTACTTGAATGGTTGTACCAGTGATATAGCTGGCACGTTCAGAAGCCAGAAAAACTACTAGGTTAGCAAATTCTTGTGGATTTCCAATCCGACCGAGCGGGATATTCTGGGTCATATTCTCAATGGCCTCGTCAAACGTAATACCTGCTTCTTCTGCTCGTATGGTTGCTAACTGTTGAATGCGGTCAGTGAAGATAATGCCTGGACAAACATTATTAATTAGAATGTTTTCAGGGGCTAGTTCAGTAGCTAGTGTTTTAGCGAACCCGATGACACCAGTTCGAGCCATATTAGATAACATTAGTCCCTCAACTGGCTGTTTAACAGACACCGAGGTCAGATTTATGATTCGCCCTCCACCACGCGCGCGCATGCTAGGCACCACTGCTCGCGTCAAATTAATGGTACTCATCAGGTTCAAATTTACGGCATCCTGATAGTCTGTAACATCTAGGTCATCGAACCTCCCAGCTCTTGGGCCACCAGCATTATTAACTAAAATATCAACTCCACCAAAGTGTTCAATACTAGCTTGGATCAGATTCTCAACATCATGGGGATTACTGACATCTGCTGGTATCGACATAACTTCGGAGCTGGTGTTTTTTCGGATTTCAGCTGCAGTAACTTCAAGCGGCTCAGCGTTTCGTGCACAGACAACAACTGTGGCACCTTCTTCGGCTAGGCCGTGTGCAATCGCTCTACCAAGACCTTTGCTGGATGCACCAACCACGGCCACTTTGTTTTTAAGTCCAAGTTCCATTGCTTCTCCTTGATCAATTTGGGGTTATCATCAACCTATAGGGTTGGTGTGAAATATAATTTATAATCTTGAATTAGTTAATATTAAGGGTTTGAGAGCTCACCACGGATATTTAGTACCATTGAGATTTATCTACCATATTGCGTAAGGGTTGTCCGGTGGCAAAACGCTGAGCGTTATCTAGTAGCAGGGCAAACCAACGATCAGAGATGTTTTCTGCATCTTTCACCGCAATGTGGGGAGTTAGCAGGACATTTGGTAACTTCCACAACCTATGATTTTCGGGAAATGGCTCAGTTTCAAATACATCTAATGCACATCCTGAAATCTGGCCATTTTCTAAGGCTTGAGTTAGATCCTCGATTTTAGTAGTGGCACCACGTCCGATATTGATAAAGTAAGATGTTGGTTTCATCAGCTTGAATCGTTCCGCGTTCCACATTCCTTCTGTTTGGGGTGTGTGAGGCACAGTGACAATCACAAAATCGGCTTTCGGCAGCAATAAGTCCAGATTTTCAGGAGGGTGTTTTTCTACTTCAGATACTTCATACTCCCACCGAGCATCAATGCCCAACACACGCATGCCAAAAGCAAGGCAAAGCCGAGCAGTTTCATGACCTATACCACCGACACCGACAATTAGCGCTGTTGCTTTAGTCAAATCAACATATTGACTTTTTTGTGCTGAAGTGTCCCAACGTTGGTCAAGTTGAGCACTTATATAGTAAGGTAGGCCACGAGCTAAAGCCAACACATACATTAGGATATGCTGACCGATATGGTCGTTATAGACACCACGGGGGTTACAGATTTTTACTGGATGATCAACCAATTCTTGGTAATAGAAACCAGGTTTAGGACCTGCTGCCGGACTTTGCAGCCAACGCAATTTCTGAGCTAATGGCAACATTTCAGGAGGTACCCAACCAAAAACAGCATCAGCATCAACCAGTTCACTACGAGTTTCCTCATCTGTCTCAGGTAAAACAACCTGATATTGTGAAACCTGCCTTATAATTTCTTCTGCCCATTTTCGCGATCGCTCGCTTTGCGGGGGCATCATCACCAATTTCGGCATCTTCTTCCGTTCCTTCCTTATCTCATAAATTATATGTTGTTTATACTCACTTTATTCGTTTCACAAATCAATGCAGTAGAACCTTCAAAATTAACCAGAATTATAAGACCCTTCATCATTTCAGTAAAATCTTCTGTGATTGATACAACATTTCATCGTAATTAGGATTCCGAAGCTCATTCCAAAGGTTACTCAAGTCAAACCAACCCAGTCAAAGCTCGTTCATTAACTGGCAGAAGTTTTTGGCGGTCGTTGTGGAGACATCGGTTGGATGATTCGCAATCTTTCTGGGGTCAAGCGTTGCAGAAGTCCATCCGAAGTTTGAAAATTGAACCGCTCTCGTACAAACCGAGGGGAGTAACGATAAACTACTGTTCGACGATAGCCAGAATTAGTACGCTCTGCGGATCCATGTGTGATAGCGTCAGTAAACATCAACACGTCTCCTGCTTTCAGGTAGATCTCCTTAGTGGCAAAGGCGGTCCCCGCTGGTTTTCCGGTGATGCCATCGTAGACCAAACCCTTCCCGTTACTTTCTAATCGAGGATGAATTTCTGTACACTGATGACTACTTGGCACCAGTACGGGGGCACCATCGCCTGGACCAATATCATCGAGCGCCATCAGGATGTTGATCTGACCAACCATCCATTCGCCTGTGTTTTCTTGGCGAAAGGTTAAATAGCTCAGAGGGACATGTCCTCCACAATGAATATGGATATAACCGCCGATCCCCCGTACGGTGATGAAATTCTCATGAATTGACAACCCATTTACTGCCGAGTTGACGTATTTTCTGATCAAGCTAATCCAAGAAGGATGATCAATTAACTTTTCAAAAACCTCACCACCTTCGATAATATTTTGAAAATTGATACCGTTTTCAATATTGTAGGTGTGGGTTTGGATATTATTATCAATCCAACGACTTCGGTCTTGCCCTTTTTCTCCTCCTNCAATCCAAGGATTTTCCACGTAGTNCCAATGATCGTCGATCCACTGATTTATCAGTTGCAAATCTTCNTCGCAGATAGCACCTTCCAGAACCAANTANCCTTGTAAATCAAACAGATAATCCTGNGTTTTTTCTTCCATGTTCTTATNCTCNNCCAACTTTAATTTCCTTCAATTAATCCAGATTCGTATGGTTCTTTGCTGACTAACTGGCTGCTCATTCCTCCATCAGCGAAAATGTTTGATCCGGTGATGAAAGCACTACGATCACTGAGTAGNAAAGCGGCTANCTCACCAATCTCCTCCGGTTCAATGGGACGGCCAATAGGAATGTTGGATTTCCAATAAGATATACACTCCTCTTGGNNAGGGGCTGNATTCANAACATCCTGCCAGATTTGGGTATTCAGCAGGCCNGGCGAGATGGCATTAANCCGAAGATTAACCGAAGCCAATTCAATTGCCATACTCTTACTCATCCCAACCATTCCCCACTTGGCNGCATCNTAAGGCCCNGCNCCAGAGATTGCAGCATGTGAATGAACGCTAGATATGTTGACGATNCTGCCNCCAACTGGNGTTTGAGCTAGCATCTGTTGACATACTTTCTGAGTTAGAAAAAAAACGGCTCGTANATCCACNCTNATAACCCGATCCCAATCGGCTGAGGTTGTGTCTAGAAATGGTTTNACAAAATTGACACCCGCNTTGTTAACTAANCCATTGATTTGACCGAANGNTGACAANGTTTNTTGAACTANGNTATCCAAGGCTTCATCATCAGCCACATCGCAATGAACAGCCAAAGACTCACCANCNAGATCATTAGAGACATTTTCAGCTGCATCGCCTCGAATATCTGCAACCGCAACTTTGGCACCNTCTCTACTNCAAACTCGGGCAATACCTTCACCAAGACCTCCACCTGCTCCGGTTACAATAATAACTTTTTCCTTCAGTAACATNGATCCTCCCTGCATNTTGGTTAGAGNATTTTATAGTTGTTGCNGCAGACACTAAATGGATNTATTCTACTGGNTGCAGCAATGTTTTTATCCCGTTTCTCTGTTCAAAGCTATCAAATGCCTTTNTCCAATCATTGACTCNAAAAATGTCAGTGATTAACGGCATTGTTTGCACCGTTCCATCCGCTANGAGACGGATNGCTTTTCTCCAGGACTCTGGTGTNCTGGCAAAACTNCCNGTTGCAATCAATTCTTTGTAGCAAAGCTGATCTAGATCCCAACTGACCNCATGACCGAACAAACCGATTTGNACATACCTCCCTTGTCGGCGAACCAAATCAATCAGTTGCATAGCNGCTGGNCCAGCGCCNGAACACTCATAGACAATATCNGCACCTAATCCTTCGTTGGTAATTTGGNGTATNAAATCCAGTGGATCCTGTTGCTGAACATTTAGCGTGTAGTCTGATCCAAGTTGTTGGGCTAATTCAAGACGTTGCTGGTCTGCATCAGTACCTAGCGTTACCACTGTGGCGCCAGCTGATTTGATAACCTGTAAGGTCAACAGGCCGATGGCGCCAGGNCCAGCAATAACAGCNACATCGCCNGGTGTGACGGTTGGATGCTTTTCCAACACTCCATTTACAACACAGGCTAGAGGTTCAGTTAAGGCNCCAGCTTCAAAACTAACATTGTCAGGNAAAAGGTGAAGGTTAGTTACAGGCACAACAAGATATTGGGTGAAACCNCCGTTCACTCCTGAACCAATTGAAAGTCGGTTCAANCACAAATTAGNGTAACCATCACGACAATAAGCACAGACACGNCAAGTGGAAAAATAGGTCTCAGTTGTAACTCGGTCTCCAATCTGATAANTGTTAGCNTCTTCACTAATCTCGGTAATCTCACCGGCTACTTCATGCCCAAGAACAACTGGAGGAAANGAGGGATATTCATCTTTGTAAATATGTAAATCGGTGCCACAAATACCCGCTGAATGAACTTTNATTTTAACCTGTCCCGCTTGCAAACTTGGTTCATCNATGTCNCGCAATTCGATATTTCCGAATCCCGAAGCGACTTTCATCACAGCTTTCATTGCTACNNCTTAAGGTNCNATATCTTTCGGAGNTTAATCTCNGTTCAACACCNTGGGTAAGTATTAAGTATCGGTGGNACCNAGTATGTCACAATAAACGAAGAGGATCTTCGATAAATCCAACTAGCGTTTGCAAAAATTGNGCNGCTCTGGCACCATCAACAACTCGGTGATCACAAGATAGTGTTAANGAGAGCATCGATTGTACAGANGGCTGACCATCAATAGCAACTACTCGATCGGTGATGCTACCCAAGGCCAAAATAGCAGCTTGTGGTGGATTGATAATAGCACTGAAAGCATCAACCCCATACATTCCCAAATTGCTAATNGTGAATGTTCCATTCTGCATGTCTTCCAAAGACAAATCTCCNTTCTGCGCTTGATCAATCAACACCTGTCGGCGATCAGCTAGATCCCGCAATTTCAACTGATCAGTTTGATGAATTACAGGGACAACCAGTCCNTTTTCGACAGCCACAGCTAAGCCAATGTTAATCTCGTCATTAAGAANAATTTGCTCNTCTTCCCATTTCCCATTNAGTCGTGGATGTTCGCGTAATGCGGCGGCCACAACTTTTACCANTAAGTCAGTATAAGTGATTTTTTGACCTGAGTGTTNTTGGGTNTGCTTNCGCCANCNTGATAGCTGACCAGCGTTTGCTTCCTTAGATAGGAAAAAATGAGGNACTGTCGTCCAACTATTGGTTAACCTTTGGACCATCACCTGCCACGAACTACTAATGGCAGGCCTNTGGACGGTNTCCGATGTCAGTTCCGGCGNAATACGCTTCTCTTTCTGNTGTTGGGCAGCATNCAGTACATCAGTAGCNAGAATAGCTCCCTCTGGTCCACTTCCGCTGATGTNATTNAAACTTAGATGATTTTCTCTNGCGAGTCTGCGTGCTTTAGGAGATGCTAANGTGGTCTGATCTTTGACTTCATTTACAGAAATTGGCTGTGGAACGNTTGGCGACCGTGTTGCCAAATAAGCNAGCACATCTGCTTTATAAACACAGGAATTTTCAGGTTNTACCTGTGTTAGNTCTAGNTGGTGTTCTGCGGCAATCCGTTGAGCCAAGGGGCTGATCGAGACTTCAATTTGTTCAATTGCTTCAGGTAACTTGGTTGAATCCTCTGATTCTAGTTCTGNATTGGTTAAATCAGATGCAAATGAAGTTGGTTCGTCGGTCGCCGAAATCTGTGCNACGGTTTGCCCTACCGGAATTTCATCTCCNGNTTCAGCTACTATATGGCTGAGAATACCAGATGNAGTGGCTTCAACTTCNACAATNACTTTATCTGTTTCAATTTCCATCAGCGGTTCTCCTTNAGTAACNAACTCGCCTTCAGACTTTAGCCATTGCAATAATACGCCNGTTTCCTGAGACATACCAAGGGCTGGCATAATAACATCTTCAGCCACGATTAACTCCTCAGTTTAGTTTTTTTCTTCTAGAATTGAATTGTAGCATACAAANTTCATATTTCCATTNTTATTAAATAACNAGTANTAGTAAATTTNTCCATTGTTNGGTTATTCAGCTTGTCATGTTTGTTGAAGGAATCAAAAGTCTGGTATTGTTTGGTAAGTGTTAAAANCATTTGTTTGATCTTGTCCGCGCAAAAGGTAGATATGATGTTGATGGTTCCAGCCATCAACATGGTATTTGACATCAGCNGGCATATAACGCATAGTGTAACCGCAACGACGCTTCCCTGATTTGTTTGGATTGGAAGCATGAGCAGTAAACGCATCATGAAANTGGCATTCACCAACTTCCAGTTCNANGTCAATTCCCTCAGACCGATTAAGNTCTTTATTAANAATCTCCCGACCGAANAGATGTTTTTTTGTATCAACATCCTTGTACTGCAGGTGCTTTTGCTTATGACTTTCAGNGATGACCCTCATACAACCATTATCAACTGTAGATGCGTCCACAGCCAGCCACATAGTGATAACCCGCATCGGTTGAAGCCGATTNCCCCAATAGACACCGTCTTGGTGCCATGGNACAGCCAAACCATCTCTAGACCGTTTGCTAATAAAATGNCTTGACCACAGAACGATATTAGGGCCAATAAAACATTCAATTACATCNAAAACAGTGGGATGCGTAAGGTATTTAAACAAAAATGGATTAGNGAANTGTGGCACGTCCATCTGTTCAGGACGCGTCTCTGGTGGGAGGTTGACAATCATTTGATCAACATAGTTNCGCAATGTGTCCAACTCACTTTTTGTAAAGATCCTGCCAAATTTCAAATATCCATTTTCGTGATAGAANCCAACNTGNTCTTCNGTTGGNNTTNGTGAAATTCTCCCAATCNTTATCTGGATTTNTCATGGTATATCCTTTCTTAAATTTCTCCTAAGATATCAATTGTTTCAAAAAGCTACCGCTTTGTATCAGAGCAGCATGACGTCTTTCCAGTGTCTCTTCATAGGCCCGATCNTCCACCTCTATACANACNGCACCNTGATAACCAACATCGCTTAAGACAGAGAAAAACTGTCCCCAATTAACATCACCCAACCCTGGTAACTTTGGTGTGTGGTATTCTAAGGGATATCCNAGGATACNAACTTCATCAAGTCGGTGTCGATCCACTCTAACATCTTTGGCATGTAAATGAAAAATCTTGTCGGAAAATTCACNTAATGGTTTNAGATAATCAATNTGCAACCACACNAGATGAGAAGGNTCGAAGTTGAGACCAAAATTCGGACTTGGTATCTCCTCAAACATCCGTCGCCAAATGGCGGGAGCATAGGCTAAGTTNTTACCACCTGGCCACTCGTCTTTTGTAAACAACATTGGGCANTTCTCAATAGCNATGCTAACATTATGATNCTCAGCAAATTTTATCAGAGGTTGCCATGTTTCTTTGAATTGCGGCCAGTTTTCTTCAATCGAGCGAGTCCAATCGCGNCCAATGAAAGTGTTGACAANCTCAACACCAAGTAATTCAGCAGCTAAAATNACCTGACGAATATGGTTGACNTAGANTGCTGCTTCCCTAGAATCTGGAGTCAGAGGNTTTGGATAGTATCCTAGGCCACTAATGTCTATGCTATTAGCACTCACTAATTCATTAATTTGTTTTGCTTGATCTGATGTTAGTTCTACTACGTCAATATGGGTTACTCCGGCGTAACGTCTCTCAGCTTCTCCTTTTGGCCAACACATCAGTTCTACACAAGAGAATCCGGATGATGAGGCAAATTCCACAACCTGTTGCAAAGATAGGTCTGGGAAAATTGCGCTTGCAAATCCAAGTTTCACGATATTTCTCCTTAATAATATATTAAGTTGATAGTTTTATCCATTTACTTCCCGAATGATTCGTTGTTTTTTTTCATTACTAATCTCATGATTTTGAATATCATACCATGCAAAATACATCAGGAAAAAAAAGAGATCATCTTACCAATTAATATAGTTGGAATATATGTAGGCTTGTCTGTATATATAAACTTGGGTTTCCCCGTCAAATATGACTTTTAGAAAAAGATACCCTATGGTACACTCATATCTCCTGAGTCAATCAGGGCCTGTTTCTGTAAATATGATACTGCCATTTGTCTTCAACAAACTAGCGGAACCTGCCGTGGTAGACAAAAAATTGGACAAACTTGTTTTTACCGAGGTATTTCTATGAAACTTTCACTCTCTGTTCGGGTAGCCGAGGCACCAGGATCAAAGAAAGAAACGATCCGATCTTTCGACGAAGTTTCTGAAATAGCCTCGCAAATTGGTTATCAAGCTGTTTGTATGCGTGCGTCTCAGGTAGGGATACAAACAGCTCTCCAAAAAATCACATCTGTGAAGAAAAAAGTCCAAGAACTTGATTTAGCAGTCTCAATGGTCACGGGGGATTTTCCTATTCCAATTAATAATGATCAAGGACCTGGTGCTTTACGAAATATTGCTCCTTATTTGGAATTAGCTGTGTTGTTGGGATCGAACCTGATCCGGATTGCGATGAAAACAGAAGAAGATATCATCTGGGCACAGCGTGCATCTGATGAAGCTAATGAGCGTAACGTCAGGTTAGCACACCAATCACACACTCTCAGCCTCTTTGAAACAGTGGATGGATCACTCGATGTGCTCAATCGTGTAAATAGGCCTAACTTTGGTCTCATCTATGAACCTGCTAACCTTGACCTATGTGGTCAGGATTATGGGATTAAAACGATTAAGAAGTTTGCGCCGCATCTTTTTAATGTATATCTTCAAAATCATGTCCAGCATCCAAAAGGCAGGGTGCTTGCTCAAACATGGATCAATGGGCACACACCATACGATCCAATTCGTCTACAAGATCAAAATGGAATTGATTTTCCACTTGTCTTTCAAGGGCTAAAAGAAATTGGGTATCATGGTTATATAACGGTNCATCAAGCTTTTGCTGACATCATGACCCCGGAAGATGCAGCNCGGCAGAGNTTTGATTATCTTACNCAACTCGCTGACTTTGAAGTCAAANCTAGAAATTGAGTGTCATCACANATNTANAACCNGAAGCGAAATAGATGAATAGGAATTNANCACTTATATGCAGTAANTGGNTACTGTTGATGGCATTTATAAAATTGATCTGTGTNNNGTTGANCNANGATCTNGTTGGAGTATGGAAAGCTAGAAAACTCGTTGATCTGCTAGNNCGTATCATTTACAATTNNGGTGAACCTGCAGTGGTTCCTATTTAAAGTATGAAATATGCTCGTTNACTGATGGGNTAGTTCCGATCTTTAAAAGTGAGGGNACCTTTGTAGCANCTTCCAGCAACTGAGGTAGGTAAGATCCCNTATCCTTTGAGTTAATNAGCTATGAATGCAAATGTTGAGGTGAAAATACAGTGTCGCGTTTAAAGTATGCTCTAATTGGTTGNGGACGGCGGGGGAAAGTTCATCTCGAAACAGCTACTGCATTGAAGGAGACCTTTCAAGTGGTAGCTGTTTGCGATGCCCATTACGAATCAGCGGAGAANGGAGCTGACCANATTGGNGNCAAGCCTTATAGTGACGTTCGAAAAATGGTCGAACGTGAAAAGCCAGATATCTGTGATGTCGTTGTTCCNGTGGATTTACATCANGTCGTCTCTTGCTACCTCTCAGAATGTGGTATCCATCATAACGTGGAAACTGGNCTGGCACCAACGCTTGGTCTGATGGACTTGATGATAGGCAAAGCGAAAACTAACAATATTAAATTGCAAACTTCTGAGAATTTNCCGTTTGTGCCAGTTGAGCAGTTTGTCNGCCATCTNATTCAATCCGNNNCCATCGGCAAGGTTCACAAATGTTACCGNCTATTNTCAACAACGGGCTATCATGGCCTTGCGGCTATGCGGTGTCGTATGGATGCCAAACCAATTTCTGTCAGCAGTATTGGTCATACAATGCCGGTTGTCCCATATGTCGATCGTGTCAAGCGAGATTTTGATACCGAAAGATTGGAATTTTATACAGTCGATTTCGACAATGGAGGAATTGGCATTGCTATGGTTGGTAATAAAAATAACTGCTTGGGCCGAAACACGCTGGTTGGTTTTGAAACCTGTGGGGAACGGGGAACAATTGTAACTAATGGAAATCAAAGTACAATCGGTAATGAAACTATTAATGTTTGTACAGATGAAGATATAAATCAGCACGCGGCAAAAGCTAAAACTTATCCATTCCAACGTGAATATAGTGAAAACAACGTTCTGAAACGGATATATGTTGAGTTGCCCAAATCATTGGGTGGAACAATAGAGTGGCATAATCCTTATCTTGACACGGGAATTCTGGAAAAAAACATTTCACTAGCTACGATGCTTACAGGCATTGCGCAAGCTGTTCGAGAAGATCTCGATCCACTATGGACAGGCGAGATGGGACGTGAAGACCAAGAGATGGTCATCGCAGCACATCGGTCGATTCAGATGAATCGCCAGCCGATTAATTTACCTATCTCGATTGATCTCAGTGAAGAAGAAAGGTTCGATCAACGATTCATACAACGATTTGGTGTTCATCCTCGCGAGGATCTTGATCAAGCTCTAGCCGCAAATTTTAAAGCTCGATAAACAATAATTTGAACTGTTAAAAAATTAGGAGAAAAGATGATCAAATATCGAGTCGGCGTTGTCGGCGCCGGTGGTATTGGGAACAGGCATGTATCAGGTTTAGTTGACTTAGATCACGTCGAATTGGTATCAGTGTGTGATATTTCCGAAGAGACACTTAATGAATTTAAGAAAAAATGGGAAAGTACTTGGTCAAACATTTCACTCTATACTAACTATACCAAAATGCTGACTCAAGAAAATTTAGATATTGTNACTGTTGCTACACCTGATAACTATCATGNNGATCCCGTAGTTGAAGCAGCTAATGTGGGTGTAAAAGGAATCTTTTGTGAAAAACCCATGGCTACTACCTTGATTGATGCAGATCGAATGCTTGAAGCTGTTGACAAAAANAGTTGNCTACTTTCCATTGATCATACACGCCGTTTCACATCGCTATGGCACCATATCAAAAGTGAGATTATTGCGAATGGAGAGATTGGTGAATTACAGTACATCACTGGTACACTTAGTGGCAAGCGAGCTTCGATTTTCCGTAATGGCACTCACCTAATCGATGCTCTCTGCTATTTGGCTGATTCTGCACCTGATTGGGTCTTCGCCGAACTAGAGACAGGATACGAAAACTATACTGAATACCGTGGTGATGGGGGACGGGATCCTAAGCTTGAACCATCAGCTAGCGGCTATATTCATTTCAAAAATGGTGTCCGTGCATTTTACGCTGGTACTTCCAAGAATACCGCTGGGCCTAAATGGAGATTCGAGATTATGGGAAGCCAAGCTTATATCCAGATAGAAAAAGGGGCAAAGATTTTCCGAAAAGATTCGATTGAGGAAATCGAGCCACCTAAATGGGAAATTGAAGGGATTTCGGCTGGGGTCAGAGATCTAGTTCTCGCACTAGATGAAAACCGGGAAGTCGCCTCACCAGCGAAAGAGGCACTTCATGTGGTTGAAATCATCCACGGGTTCCTAAAATCTCAGCAACATGGAAACACAAAAATCCATCTTCCATTAACACGTGCCTGATTTTAATGAGGTGTTATAGTGGCAAAGTTCAATGTTGTTGTGAACCAAAGAACATTATTGGTTGTTGACCAAGAGACAAAACGGTGCCTTGGTGGTCTAGGGTCTAATGCTTGGCGAACGTTTGTTTTTCCTCTTTACACACCTGGTGGTCACACTGTGATCCAGGAATACCCATTTGACCACCCATTCCACAACGGTTTTTTTGTTGGGCAGGTTGTTAAAGTTGGAAATCGAGAAAGTCTGTTTTGGCATCACAATGATGGAAAGACCCGTCCAGAGGCAGGTAAAATTGTTAATTCACAATCACCCGAAGTTGGCTTACATCCCCGTGGAGTCCTTTTTAGATTAAAGCACGTTTGGCATGGTGGAAATGGTGAGCCAATGATTGACGAAATTCGAACCGTTAATATGTATGCCACTGATGATGCAACTATCTGTGAAATGACTAGTGAGAAGATATCAACCTACGGCGACACTGAGTATCCGCAGACCAAGTATGCGTCGATCGGAATCCGTGTTGAGCCTCGGTTGCTCCCAGTTATGGGGGGAGTAATCATGGCAGACAATAACCGAAAAGGTAATGCGGAGGTAGTTCAAGAACAGGACTCAGATTTTGTGGCTTATGAAAATGATTTATCAGGTCATGGGCGATTCGGTGTGNTAATGACCATCCTCAATAAAGGTATCCGTGGTCCGTGGTTTATTCGAGACTACGGCATGGCTTTGTTTAATCCGACTTGGCGACAGNCAATTCGAGTGCCACAGGGCCAATCTTGGTCTNCTAGTCTACGGGTAGTTGCCTANGATGGTCAGNTAACACAAGAACGTGTGTCAACTTGGATCAAAACACTNTAGCTCCCTCTATGTTTCCAACAAAAATGTACTAGATGAAAACAACTGTAGTCGGTAGTTACCCTATCCCAGAATGGCTTAAAAGTTGTCCAAATGAAGAGACTCTGATCGATGCGACCACAGTTGTGATCCAAACTCAACTTAGAATCGGTATTGATGTTATTTCTGATGGCGAATTGTTGCGCTGGAATTTGGAGAGTAATATGCCAAGTGGTATGGCCGAACGTTTTGTGGCACCAATGTCAGGTATCAGCACCGATTTGTCGAGATCCGAGCTCGAGGAATTTCGGGCACGTCCTGATGTCAACTATCGGCAAAAGCCCGCAGGTATAGTTACAGAGGAGTTGGGAGAAGGAACACTTAATCTTGGATATGATTGGTCGCGAATTCGGTTCTTGACCAACAGCCCTTTTAAGTTTACTGTAACTAGTCCCTACATGTTGGCTAAAGTTGTTTCCAATATGTACTATGTAAGCTTAACTGATTTGGCATTTGCGTTTGCAGATATTCTGGCAAATCAATTGGCTCACATCGACGCAACTGTGATTCAAATTGATGAACCAAACCTAACTGGACATCCCGAAGACGGTCATATCGCATCTCAGGCAATTAATCGGGTATTGGAAGCTGTTAGCAGTGAAAAGAATGTCCACCTATGTTTTGGAAACTATCATGGGCAGACCATTCAAGATAGTAATTATAAGTANCTGATTNGTTTTATGAACCAGTTGAACTGTGATTGNCTCGTTCTGGAACTTACNCGNCGACCAAAAGATGAAATACGCNATCTGTGTGATGTTCAGNCTNATATCCAATTNGGAATTGGTGTTGTTGATGTCAAAGATCTNCAGATCGAAACCCCAGAACAGGTGGCACGTAGAATTGANGATATTGCCGAAATCCTCGGTTCTGAAAGAATTGCTTATGTTAATCCGGATTGCGGACTTCGTATGCTNCCNCGNGCCGTTTCTGAGGGAAAACTCAAGGCATTGGTCGCTGGTAGAAATCTCTATTGCGGNATCATCANCTGAATTAAAGGAAAATATGTCAAAAGGAACAATTTATCCCTCAGAATCCCTCGCTTTTAAAGACGCAAGAACAGGAGCTGAAATTCGACAAGTAACTACTACTTTCGCCTTGCATCACCATCCATTTTTCATTATCCCCGCCTATGATGATGAAATGAAGCGATTGATTTTCGTGTCGCACAGAACGGGTGCCCCACAAATATTTGTTGAAATCCGTGCGACTGGTGAACTAATGCAGTTGACAGATCGTGATGATCTTAGTGAGTGGTCAGTCCATCCATCCCATAATGGACATTATGTCTTTTTCACTGCAGGGACTCGTGGCTGGCGTTTAGACTTGGAAACACTAGAAGAAGTAGAATTGGTCAACTTTGCTGCTACACGGATGCGCGAAGAAGGTATGGTGGGAGCAGCCATGGGAACAACCGCCTTGAGTCATGACGATCAGTGGTGGGCTATTCGCTACAATGTTGGTAAAGAAGCAGCGTTATCAGTGATTGATACTGAAACGGGTGTGTACGAGACAATACTACAGCGGGATAGTATTGGTCACTTACAGTTTTGTCCAGATGATTCTAATTTAATCTACTACGCAGGTCCTTTAACCGATAGGGTTTGGGTAATTAATCGGGGCGGAACAAATAACCAGCGTCTGTATGCTAGAAACGTGGAGAAAAATGAGTGGATTACCCACGAATCATGGATACCGGGTACCCGGGAATTGGCTTTTGTTGATTGGCCCAACGGAATTCGCTGTATCAATGTGGACACAAATCAAGAACGACAGATAACCTCATTCAACGCCTGGCACGCAATCTGCAATCCTCAGGGGACTATGATGGTAGCAGACACCAACTTCCCTGACATTGGTATTCAGATCTTTGACCCGAGAGATAACGATCGAAAACCAAAAACAATCTGTTATGCAGGGGCGACTTCTGTTGGCGAACACTGGGCTGGTCCATTTCCTTATGCGGATGGTCCAATTAAGGTTTACGCTCCCCAGCATACCCATCCACATCCGTCATTCAGTCCAGATAGCACATGTATTGTTTTTACCTCGGATCGCAGTGGTCACGCTCAAATCTACGAAGTGATGGTTCCTACTGGCATTTGGTAAAAAGAACACACTTGATATTAGCTAGCATTTCGATTTAATGCGAGGTACACCATCGGGCAGACCGTAGATAATCAACGGATGTTTTTGTCGCTTCCTCGGTTCCAATCCGTTCAAGTGCTTGTAAGGAAAATGCACGAACAAAATGGTTGTTATCGTATAATGCCTCAGATAAAGCAGGTAATGCGGCTGATGCCTTCTTTCCAATTCGAGCCAGTGAAAGAGCAGCATTTCGGCGGATGAGATCTTCATCGTCTGTCAACCTTTCAGCCAACGGCGCCACTGCAATATCTGTTGTTTGAGTAATTGTACCAAGAGCTTCAGTCGCGTGATTTCTGACATCCTTCGATTCATCATTCAAGGTTTCTATCAAGTCGACAGCTGCCTCTTGCGCATCAAAGCCAAGATCTCCAAGTGCGTCAGCCGCACGAGCCCTTACCTTTTCATCTTTATCACGCAGAATTTCAGTTAAAGACGGAATTGCTGATTGCCCCATCGAATTGAAAGCATAACTGGCGTTTCGACAAGCGACNTCATCTTNCCCTTTCAAGGAATCCATNATGAGAGAGGAGGCTTGGTTACCAATGTGTCCCAATTCATAGGCAGCATTAACACTTATAGCTTCAGANTCGTCACTCAATTTCNCAGTTAATTCCGAAAGNGAACGAGTTCCAGTANCATTTTGGTGTTTCNCATTTTTGCCCAGATACCAATTCCAGAGGTTTTGCCACGTAAGTTCCTGCAGATCATCCGTAGTTTCCCAAGTTGCGCCTTGGTGATTCCAGCTAGGATATTGAGGCTCTGACATTCGTGTGAACAAAAACTTTACCATGTATCGAACTTTGTCTGATGTATTGAGCATCTTGCGATGGAATACATCATAGTGAACAATAACAACCGTGCCTGCTTCACCATCCAGGGGTAACTCCTCATCCTTGCCGAAAGGTGGTTGAGTATTGAAATACTGAGAACTTGGCCATATTCCAGTTGGACCGAGTTCTAGTGGAGTATCTTGCGGATAATAAAACGCCATTGCCCAACGTGTACGATGATGACGATGGTTTTCATCGACAGCGAACCGACTATTATGCAGGCTATCCTTATGCATTCCCTGTTCCCCGCTATCTGGTGGATTTTCGTGACAATGTCGATGTGGATGGAGATAATAATCTTCTCCTAAGATACTGGTTAGCGCACCACGAACCGCTGGATGTCCGAAAACCTTCCGTAACTCCGGAATACGGGGTAAAAGGTTGTTGCCTGGGTTACCTACTTTTTCAAACATCTCTTCTGTTTTCTGATAAATTCTTTGGTGGAAGCTAGCCGGAAAATCAGGTTTAACAGTAACGTANCCGTTTTGAATGAAACGTTGCATTGCTTTGTCACTGAGTAGATGTACTTCCTTACGCATTGGTTTTCTCTCTAGATGGGATGGATAATTATTTGTTTATAGGCATAACAGAATGCTGTATTGTAACATGACTTGTAGGATATACAAAATACAGAAAGTATTACCAAGCAATAAATACCAAATCTTATATACTAACTAGATAGAGAGTAATACTAGGAATAATTAAACCAAAAGGAACTCACCATGACTGAGGAAGAGAGATATTTATTTGATGTGCGTGGTTATATGATACTGAATCAAGTCTTAAGCGAAAAAGAACTTGCAGCACTTAATGCAACCTTTGATGAAAAACAGGAGCGTTCTGAAAATCCTAATGCCGGCCGAGCACGTTATTTGGGTTTGATGTCATGGGGAAAAGATTATCGAGATCTGATCGACCACCCAGCACTTGTTCCCTATTTAGAGGGGATTTTAGGGGACGATTTNCGCTTAGACCACGATTATGCAGANCACATGATAGAGGGTGGAGCAGGTGAATTACACTTCAATGGCACACCGTACAGCACAATGTATCACTATAATGTGCAAGACAATAAAATTCACTGTGGGCTGGTTTCAGTCGCATGGGCACTGAAAGATGTGCCATCAGGGGCGGGAGGATTTTGTTGTGTTCCTGGTAGCCACAAGAGTAGTTTCCCTCCACCCATCAGCATTACCTGCGTAGGGGAACCATCGGTCTGTGTAGAACAAATATCCTGTGCGGCGGGTTCTGCAGTTATCTTTACTGAGGCATTAAGGCACGGTACTCTCGCCTGGACAGCGCCGACCCAACGTCGAACCCTATTTTACAAATATTCTCCCCGATATATTTCTTGGTGGGGGACTTACTATGATCCTAAAGCTTATGATTACACTACGTCTCAGCAAAAAGTACTCCGCGCCCCATACATTAGCCGGCCATCAAATCAAAAAACCGAAAAAGGATATATTATTAGCCCTTCCTGATTCACTAGGAGCAAGATGTTAAATCGATGATCCTTATTGANCCAATCAAGTGGGATATTAAAATTGTTTAATTTCTTGCTTGATTCAGCCAACTAAGTCAGTGGCATTGATTAGACCAAGGTTNTACAACNCAAATATGCCTTCGTCTTATGGCCCACCTAAAATGATTCCGTCTAACTATCATTAGATAGTGNGAGCTTATTCTTTTCAAACNACAAAGTCACCTGCTTATNAGCATNCATTCAACGGTACGTGGACAATAAATATNCCTGGGCCACCAGGTTGTTCTTGATCGAGATCGTAAAAAATCGTGCCGAGAGTTTTGTCATCGAGTTGCACGGTGCGAGGCCANCCGCGTCCTATGATACGCCGTCTTGGATTATAAACTTCAGAGGTATTACCAAAGTGCCAAGTAATTCCCTCGTCGTGTGAGACGGTTAAGTTATAGCTAAATTCTCCATCGTGGCCTATCCCATAGACGATGTAAGTTAAAACCACCCAATTATTGGTCAATGCAGTAAGGTCATAGCCGGCAACACCAAAATAGGGAAAGACATTCATTGCTGTCCAAGTAAGGCCCTCATCAGTTGAACGTAGNCCACCTACTATTTCTCCTGGNACACCGACGGGAACAGGGGCATTAGCTTGTGGCGCTCCACTGATCAAGATACCATTATTTGTACATATAATAGGCACCATACCATGATTACGACCATCACCAAAAGGCTTTATNTGGTTACTCTGATTATCATATAAAACTGTTCTATCATAAAAGGGNCANACCCATTCAGAAACTGATCGTTCGACCACAGNGTGCCGTAAACAAGTGTAATTTGTATGATCGGTAATGGGATAATTTTTCGGATCAGACCAAGTTTCACCTTCATCATAGCTGAAGGTGAATTGTGGTTCCCGCCAAAGAGTTTCTCTCGTTTTTCGATAACATGACCAATTGAGNAGTATCGTCCCATTACTTAGTGTTGTCAGAGACCCAGGGTAAATCGAGCAATTTTGTATNGANGGTATGGAAGCGGGATANCTCCANGTTAATCCACCATCATTTGAATAAACCAATAGCAGTTCTTTCCCTCCNCCACCTTCTTTGTTNTAGACNACAAGTATTTTNCCACTATGGGTAACNCAAGCAGCAGGATGAACATGGCCNCCGATGACATTGGCAATTCGTATCATTNTTATTCCCTNTTTTCATCTTTCATGCTNTAGCCTCTACNNGCTGNANCGAATCATTACTGTTGAACATGCACATCAAGCCAGCAGTNTATACCTTATTATTCTNTGTTGACNATACNACACTNAGTTGGGCTGTTTNCCATGCGTNCCTTTNGATGANGATANCNGNANNTAAANTAGCNTTTCCAAGTTTTATTTTTCCTGAATNTCTTTTTGTGTNGCCTTGAANCGGCTGGGGGAAAGTCCAATCATAGTTTCTTTTACTTCTGTCGACAAATCTGAGATTGTCGATTCAATTTTACTTGTTTCCATTCGCAATAGTTGGATTTCCTCATTTGTNGCTTGCAAATCGTGATGAATCTGAATCACTTCTCTTTTTCGGTACCCTTTGGAACTAGTCATCCAAATAATCATAACAATGAAAAATAGCATAAAAAGGATTGTTCCTGATTTTAAAGTAGTCTCCAAAATATCAACAATTAATGGTTTAGGTTGTTTGGTTTCCNCCTGATGAATACCTTCTTGTTTCCCTTTTTCTAAACCTGCAAGGAAACCTTCATGATATCCNGCTTGTTTCCCTTTTTCATACGCAATATCAGTAGTCTTTGCGGAATCATNAATATGGCAACTATACAGAAAAGGTAGTGTGCTTAACAATNTCAACCATGCATNTACCTTATATCTCATGTTAAACTTTTTCTGCAGCAGAGTCATAATTGACAACNTCCCANCTTTNGCTTTCCCATGATTCCTGTATTGCTGTTTGCACCCTTGCGACCGATAAAGCTTCAGCAAAACCAGGCTTCATTTGTTTTCCATGTTCAATTGCTTTCAAAAAATTGTAGCTTTCGATAACTTTCAAGTCGTCGTAGCCAAGCCCAGTGCCGGGCGCAGGGTTAAACTGCAAGTGGAAGGGATGCTCAGGTCCACTCAGAACACGAACATGACCGTCATGATAATCGTTCTCATTTGGTAGATATAGATTAAGCTCATTCATTCTCTCAAAATCCCAATTCAAAGCTCCTTCAGTTCCGTTGACTTCAAAGGCCATTTGGCACTTTAGTCCACTGATTATTCGACATGCTTCCAATGTGCCCTGCGCACCATTATTGAATTGAACCAGTGTGCTAACATAGTCTTCATTGGTAACATCACCGGCAGGCCCTCCTTTTTGAACAGTAAAATGAGTCCCCTCGCCAGGGGTTGGCAAAGGGCGCTGAGAGATAAAGGTTTTACTGTTACTTACTGCACTTTTGACAGGGCTGACAATCATCTGAGCCATATCAATTACATGAGACATTAGATCTCCCAGAGTTCCCAAACCCGAAAGTTCACGTTGAAAACGCCATGACAACACTGCATGAGGATTACTAGCATAACCAGCAAAGAATCGTCCTCGATAGTGTGTTATTTGGCCTAAGCGACCTTCTTGGATAAATTGCCGGGCGTATTGTACTAATGGCGCCCATCTGTAATTATACCCCACACAAGTTAGAACATTTGCTTGTCTCGCGGCATATTCGATATTAGCAGTTTCTTGAGGGTTTCGGCCAACTGGTTTCTCGCAAAAAATATGTTTTCCTGCTTTAGCTGCCGCTTGCACGATTTCAAGATGCATACTGTTTGGTGCTGCAATATTTACGATTTCCACATCCGGGTCAGCAATTACCTCCTGCCAATTGGATGTCTGTCGTTCAAAGCCAAAGCGATCTTTGGCTTCACTGCTGCGATCAGCGACTTCATCGGCACAAATGATTAATCGTGGGCACAGGTTGAGATCAGGGAAATGCTGGCCAACGCGAAGATAACACCGACTGTGCACTATCCCCATCCATCCCATCCCAATGACACCCACACCAATAGTTTTAGCCATATTTGAACTCAATTTCCGAATACTGTTTAGTTAATGTTAATATTGTTTGTTGACAGATAACCATGGATCCATTTATAATCCAATTTCTCAAACTAGATCTTCAGTTTTCTAGTGTCCACCCATCAGTTTCAACCTGTATTGTCTTCGCCCCTTGATATGTATCGAAAATATTCTTCATTTCTGCAATACTTTCAAAGAAGCCAACGATATGAACAGCCCCAAAACTTTCTCCCGCGCGTATCAATGTGCCACCAATCTCTTGAATCATGCATACATAACCACGTTGGTGGCACCATGCTTCATAGACAATGGATGGGTCTAATGTCATCCCTGCCAACCAAGTCCCATTTGGCAATTGATAGGCACGAATATAGCGTTTTGGAATTTTATCCTTTTGGCGTTGATAAAGATAGCTGGTATCAGGAGGGAAATCCTCGATAAATGCCTTTGAAGATATACAATCGTAATAACTTAGGTAGATCCGGTCGAAATCCTCCCCTTTTTGGTGCTTGATATGACCCGGCATATCCATCCGTAGTATCAGGTTGTCTACGGTGTTTACACTAGTTACTTTGTCATAAGCTAAGAACCAACGGACACTATTGGGAAAGACCAACCATTGTTCCCAAAGTGAACCTCCTTTGTAAGGAGAACGAGCCGAGCTCCAGTTGAACCATTGCTTTACAGCCACAAAATCTTTACCTTCCAAAATTTTGTATGGGAGCTTTCTAGCTTGGGTACATATTTGTGGAAGTTCAACATAGCGTTTCGGAATATCTCCATGTACTGCATCACCCCAGTGATAACAGAAATCTGCGGATGTTTCTTCATCATCGATACCTGGTTCAAGTAAAAAATCAGCAATACATAAGCCAAAACTGAGGTCTGAAACACCTGTTCGCTTATCGATAAAACTTCCTGCACTAATCCCGCTAACGTAGCCCTCTGTTTGTATAGTTGCTTGATAACAGTTTGTTTCAATTCTGATCAATTTTTCTTCTCGGCTCACTGTTGCCATAACTTTACCTTTTGATTTAATGAAACAAGAAAATACGCATATCAAACCAGTGTCTGGTGAATGCTAACTTGCAACTCTCATTTTGCTAGCATACGCAATGTAAGCTTATTCCCAAGGTTTTTCTGAGGTCAAAAGTTTTTGGTAACAACTGATATTTTACTCCCAAGAAAACCAAGAAGAGTTTGTTCTAAGAACTCAGTTAGTATGTCCAATGTCTGCGTTGCTCTGTGACATTGGTAGCGACAAGACAGCTCTTCCTAGGTTAGGAACAAAAGATCTCGAAAATTCAATTTGCAATATACATGAATTTGGGGTAACTCTGGTCTTTTTGCAAGTTGAGCTAGTTGTTGCATAAACCCTGTTTTCTCAATTTTTTCTTTATTCAACTACTACTTTGCGATTGCTCACATATGGAGGTTCAAGCATTAACCTTTGATCTTCAGATTCCATCTTTCGCCGCAAATCATCGGAATATCGACCATGTCCCCAAGACAAATGTCCGGGACTATATTTAATCAGAATTGAACGACGCGGATGAGTTGCGTTCCAAGGCAAAGTGCCGTGAGTCAGTGCCTCGGTAAATATGACTACGTCTCCAGCCTTCTGGTGAACACTTACCATGCATTTTGGATTACTTTTAACAGGAGTGAAGCTAGATGGTCGACGCACGTTGCTCTTATGACTTCCAGGTATACAGCAAAAGCCTCCTTGGTCCGGCAAAGCATCTGTTAATGCCCAAGAAACAACTGTCAAACCATTATACATCCGTCCATTTTTGAAAACGTAGTACTGGGCAGGATCGTAAGGTTCACCTCCTCCATGCAAATTCCCTCCCATATTTCCCTTTGTCATCAGGATGCCATAAGTGTGATCAAGCCGAAATTTTGGGCCTATAATCTCTTTGAGTAGTGGTGTGATTCTTTCATGGTTTAGCAAATGACGAAAATCATCCTTTTTCCAGTCAAAAAAACCACCGAAGCGTTGAGATTGGATGTCTTCAGTTGGCGTAGGGAAATTGCGTTGATCTATCAGTTGGTTGAGTGTTGTTATTTGTCCTGCGCTGAGAACATTTTCGATGACTACATATCCCCATAGATCAAAGAGATAACGTTCCTCTTCGTTCATTTTATCTCCCGAGTTATTTTTCAAGTTGGTAGAACTTGATAGCATTCTCACGATAGAGTTTACGTTTTTGATGGTTTGAGGCACCATTAACTATTTGGTCTAGTACTTCAACCCAACGTGGATACGTTGTTGCCAGCGTAGAAACCGGCCAATCGCCACCGTACGCAATGCGGTCCCATCCGAAACAGTCAATTGCATGGTTGATATAAGGGCTAATTTCATCAACTGTCCAACTCTGGTGATCTGCAGTTGTCACAACCCCTGAAATTTTACAGTACACATTATCAAAATCAGCGAGAGCTCTGATATCATCGCACCATGAATCAAATACCTTGTTCTTTATATCAGGAACACCGATATGATCCAACATAAACTGCAGATCTGGGCATTGCTGAACCATCTGCACTCCACTTGACAGTTGGTCATGCCTCATACAGATGTCGAAGCTCAAATTATAGTCGGACAAAATATGTAGACCTTTAATGAAACTTGGTTGTAAACAGAATTCGCTATCATCCAAAATATGAAGCAACCGGCGGACACCCTTGATTTTTGGGATTTGTACCAACTCATCAAGATAGGATTTTACTCCAGTACCATCCTCAATAGGGGCAAAAGCCACAATGCCTTTGATCCGCGCATCCACATCAGCTAGCGAAGCAATCCAACTTGCCTCATCAAGCCCTTGTGAAGCAATCGTATCACACTGGACAAAGACCATATAACTAATATCAACTTCTTCCGAATGCTGGTGAAAATCTTTTAATAGAAACGATCTATTTAATGGTGGAATATCATTGAGCCAAGGGTAATCAAATCTGTCAACCTGCCACAGGTGAAGATGGGTATCCACTGCCGAGAAATCTGGCACTTTACTCTCCTTATAATCTGTTTAATTAAAGCAAAATTTAGGGTACAATTAAATTAATAAAACACAATTGAATCTTTCTTAATTGTCCTGTTTATCAGTTGCAAAGATCGAAGACCTCTTTTACAATTCCTTGTTATTGCACAACTTAGGAACACTGCAAAATTTCTGAGATTATACCCAATCTCCTTTCATAGATCAAGCAGTAAGGATCTAGAAACAACAGGCGCTAAAATGGATCACTACACCTCTAGTGATTGGGTAATATTGAAGTCTTACATTTATCAGGAACACACATTAAGAAGACTAAACTCACTGCTTTTGCCCTATAGAATGCTGATGGAGTGCGGACTTAGAAGTGGGAGGGCGTGTGTAGTATAATACCCTAGAGATACTGGCAATAAAATTTAAGCAATAGTAATGAGTATGGGTAACCCATATTGACTTTATCTAACAAAATCTTGTCAAGGGATTGATACTGGTTTCAGCAGTTCGGTTTGATATAACTTCGCACAGGGGTGTCAGGTAATTTATGATCATGTGCAATCATTAGCTTAACTTGTTTCCTCTGTGATAGAATGAAAACCAGCTCCCAAATTTCCTGTTTAAAAGGCTGTGTATTGATGGTATTAGCTTCTTAAGCATTTGTAAATCAAGATTAGAATTGGTTTGAAATTAGGAAGAAATGGCACATTATACTGAGTTGTCACTAGATCATCTGGAAGCGCTTGCAGATTTTTGCAATGCCAATTGTGAATTCCACCAAGGACAATTTGAACCAGAAATCATTAAGAGACGTATATTTGATGATCCGGACTACCGAAATGAGCATGGGTTTTTATTATTCCATAAGGCAGAAATAATAGGTTGTATGATCGGGGTAGTTCGGGGGGAAGAAGGTTGGATCAAGCTGTTTGGAATAGATCAAGACTATCGGCGTAAGGGGTTTGGCAACCTAATGCTGGGAGAACTGGAGGCTCTTTTCAAGGCTGGAGGGTGCGGTCAAATTCATGTTCTCAACGCGGCTCCTTATTATTTAACACCTGGTTTGGACGTGCGTTATACTGATGCATTTTGCTTTTTACATTCGAATGGTTATCAATTAAATAACTATGTTCATAACATGAGTGTTGATCTACGGAAGAATGATTTTGATTTCTCCCAATCTGAAAAATTATTATCAGACTTGGGGATGGAGATCGAACGATTAGATCAGCAAGACCAATCGAAATACTACCAATGGGTTTTAGATACTTGGGGAGAAGGGTGGACTGCAGAATCCTGTAATGGACTAAAGAATGATCCAGTTACTACTTTTGTTACGTTGGATAAACACAAAGAAATCCGTGGTTTTGCTTCCTACGATGTTACTATGTTTCGTGGGGGCTTTGGCCCAACAGGAGTTAGTAAAGAATTACGTGGCTTAGGGATTGGGAAAGCCCTATTATTACATTGTTTGCTAGATATGAAACAGCGTGGATATCCTCGGTGTGAGATTGGATGGGTTGGACCAATTTCGTTCTACGCTCACACGGTTGGTGCTAAGATATGTGCCACCTTCGTGCAGGGAAGTAAAAAACTTTAAAATGGGGAGCAGTATGATCGAGCCAGAAACGTCTAACTTACTCAATGATTCAATGTTCATGAAAGCATGCCGATGTGAACCTACCGACTATACGCCGATTTGGCTGATGCGTCAAGCTGGAAGATATATGAAAGAATATCGTGAAATCCGGGAAAAGGTGCCTTTTCTGGATCTTTGCCAGAATGCTCAACTAGCGGCTGAAGTGATGATAACGGCTGTTGAACGTATTGGTGTTGACGCAGCTATCATTTTTTCTGATATTTTGCTTATTTTGCAGCCAATGGGTATGGATCTGGAATACATCAAGGATGAAGGACCCGTTTTGCATAACCCAATTCGTACATTCGACCAAATTAGGAATCTGCGCGAAGTAGAACCGGAAGAGTCTTTGAGCTTTGTGTTTGATGTTGTTCGCTCGACACGGGCCATGCTCCGACCAAATATTCCATTGATTGGATTTGCGGGGGCGCCCTTCACCGTGGCGAGCTATATGATAGAAGGCGGAAGCTCAAGGAATTATGAAAACACAAAAACCTTAATGTACAACGAGCCAAGCGCATGGCATGATTTGATGTCGTTGATTAGTTTGGCTACTGCCAAGTACTTAAATGGTCAAGTAAGTGCTGGTGTGCAAGCGTTGCAACTTTTTGATAGCTGGGTAGGTTGTCTTAGTCCATCTGACTACCGCGAATTCGTATTGCCCTATACAAAATCTGTTATTGATGCCATTGTTGATGGGATCCCATTAATCCATTTCGGTACTGGAACCGCGATGCTACTTGAACTCATGAAAGAAGCAGGTGGTCAGGTAATTGGGCTAGATTTTCGGGTCGAACTCAACCAAGCATGGGATAGACTTGGACAAGTCTCGGTACAAGGAAATCTTGATCCATGTGTTCTTTATGCTGATTACCCAGAAATTGAGAAACGCGCCAAACAGGTATTAGATCAAACTGAAGGTCGGAACGGTCATATTTTTAATCTTGGGCACGGTATACTACCAACTATGTCCGTTGACAAAGTAGTTGCCTTGGTTGACTATGTCCATAATCAGAGTGGTAAATTGTGAATCAATACGATGGCGTGTTTCTGATTGGTTTTGGTGGGCCGACTCCCGGTTGTTGCAAGCGGTTGGATCCCTGTCCGGGAGACGAAGCACTCTGTTTTGTTCAGTGTATCGTTGGTGCTAATAATATGAATCGAGTTGAAGAGGTCGCTAAGCATTACAATGAGTTTGGTGGTTTCTCTCCATTCAATGAGTTGACTTTCAAGCAAGCTGCAGCTTTGAAAGACGTTCTGAAAAAACAAAAACTCGATCTTCCAGTTTATGTTGGCATGCGTAATTGGCCACCGTTTTTTGGTGAAATCATGGAGCAAATGGTTGCGGATGGATCTAGGAATGTCATTGGGATTATATTGTCATCTTTCCAGTCCAGTGCGAGTTGGGAACGCTATCAACAGGAAGTACAGGATGTTGTTAACGCTTTAGGAAATGGGTCTCCGGTTGTCCACTATATAGAACCTTGGTACGAAGAAGATGGTTTTGTCGACGCTGTTACTGATTTGATACGGTCATCGTGCCTAGGTTGGAGTTATGAACGGTTTAAAAAAGCAGATCTGATCCTGACTGCGCATTCTATTCCTCAGGTCGCTGCGGAACGGTCGCCTTACACAACACAATTCCTCGAAACTGCAAAGTTGATTGCTTCTCGACTTGACAAAGACTATGAAATTGCCTATCAAAGTGCCCCCGATAATCCTCCTATTCCCTGGACTCAACCGACTATTGAAAATCTCATTGAGTCAAAAAAGGGAAAAAATGTTGAAGATATAATTGTATCTCCGATTGGCTTTTTGTGTGATCATGTTGAAGTACTTTACGACCTTGATATTGCAGCCCAGAAAAAAGCGCAATCGTGCGGGATAACTATGGTTCGATCAGGAACAGTGGGCAACCATCCACTCTTCATTGAAATGCTTGCAGATCGAATTGGAAACATCCTGTCTAATTCAAAAAAGTAACTCTTCACTTAGGCAGGAAGGACACCAATATTTTTCGATGTGCTGAACAACCAGTTTTGTGCCTTCGTCATGGCTGACATAAGGTGGCATCTTTGGATTATACATCGAATCTGTCATGTCACGAACCAGAACGCAATTAATTCCCCAATTTGTCATTTGACGAATGGCAAATGTTCTACCTAAAATACACATGTTCACGGCTACTCCCATAATAAACATATCTTTAATCCCAGCATCCACAAAAAAACTATAGACTTCATCACCGTTGTCTGAAACCAGATCGTCTTCGGCAATTCGAATAGCATCATGCTGATGGGTCCATGCACGGTAAGGTTCTGGTGATGGGTTGTCTTCACAACCATCGTCAGAGGCATCAACTGGTAAGGGAGGATCAGTGATGTGTAATGAGTCAGGTGGCTGAACGCGAGGTAGGCTGATCATTCTTTGGCGTTGCGGTAGATCTCTATAGAAGTCCATGCAGTCAGATGGAGAATGTATGATCCGAAAACCTTGGTTCCGAGCAGACTCAACGATAACTGACATCTCGTGGGCAATCTGATTAAAGCGGTTGGTAGATATTGTACACCAATGGAGATCCCACATGTCGCAGATCAAAATAGCTGTTTTAGTGGGATCAAAAAGCCTTTTGAAATGTACTTCTTGCCAAGTATCTGAACCGTGGAAAATGTCTTTCTGGGTGCGAAGCGTAATCTCGATCACAGCAGTTTTCTCATTGAACATTATATGTGCGGAAATATAAGTCTTCAATATAAGTTGCTAAAAGAAGATCCTCAGGATCTGTTTTGGGGTTTGCTCTGGAAAATTCCTCCCGAGTAATTCGATTAAATTCAATCCTGAAGTGCGATCGCATTTCCTCTCTCACTAAAGGATTTTGGAGTTCAATAGCTGTTTTATTACTGATAACTGTAATCATTAAATCCTTTATCTTTGCACGGGCGACCTTGGCCTCACCTTCCTTTTTTAGAGTTAATATATGTTTCCCAGTAGGTATAGACCCAACTGCCTGTACCATAAAAAACCGGATACTATCTCCACTTGGATTAGCGATATTACCACGAGCTTCGTCGAAGACGTAGACCGTCTTATTTTCATCAGAGAGCTTGAGCTCCTGATCAGCCTTTTCTGTCTGGTGCGGTAAAGATGTTATTGGTTCTCGAGCAAAATAGTAAACGGCGAAAACCGCTGTTATTACAAAAACAAGTAGGACGACGGCAAAGAAGATAATCGTTTTCATCATCTGTATCGCTACTTAGAGATCCATCCTCCACCAATAACCATATCATCATGATAGAAAACGGCTGCCTGCCCGGGAGTAACAGCTCTCCGTGGATTATCGAATTGAACTTTAGCTGATGTTTTACCTAATGGAAGGATTGTTGCCATTTCCCCTGAGTCTTTGTAGCGAATTTTGACTTTGGCTCGGATGGGTGATTCCAATTTACCAATTGAGATTAGATTCAAATCTTCTACCTGCATGCTGTCGCGCATCAGGTTTTGCGATTCTCCAACGACAATTGTATTATCTTTCGTCCGAATTTGCGTAACATAAAGTGGCGTTTGGGCAGAGATTCCAAGCCCACGACGTTGCCCGATTGTATAAAACGGAACACCTTGATGCTCACCGAGTTTCTCGTTATCTTGGTTGATGATAGATCCCGGCTGAATTCGTTCAGGAATTCGGTCTTTCAGAAACCGTTTATAATTATCATCTGCAATGAAACAAAGTTCTTGGCTCTCTGGTTTATCGGCTGTCAGCATATTATACTCATGCGCAATCTCTCTTACTTGTTTTTTGTTAAGTTCGCCGAGTGGCATAATTGCACGGCTGAGTTGATCTTGGGTCAAAGAAAACAGAAAGTATGATTGATCTTTCTGTTGGTCAACACCACAGCGTAACAGATAACGACCGCTCTCTGCATCTTGTTCAATGCGCGCATAATGCCCTGTAGCTACGTAGTTGTAGCCCAGTTGATCCGCTTGGTCGAGCAGTTTTCCGAACTTTAAATCCTTATTGCACATTACGCATGGACTGGGTGTACGACCAGCAGTATATTCATCCACAAAGTAGTCAACGATACTCTTCCGAAACTGATTTGTATAGTTGAAAGCATAGAACGGAATGTTTAACAACCTGGAAACACGGCGTGCGTCTTCCACACCTTCAAGCGAGCAGCAATTCGGCTTATCTGTGTCAAATTCAACAGTATCATGGTTACCAAGCCTCATGGTCACAGCTATTACATCATAACCAGCTTTAACCATCAAGGCTGCTGTCACTGAACTGTCAACGCCACCACTCATAGCTGCAATAATTTTTTTACTCACTTTTGGCCTAACCGTTCAACGAAGTTTCAACTATTGTATCCGATTCCAGTTTAATCACTGTAGCAACACCTGTGTTCAAACTTCCAGATCGATATCCTTGCAGATCGAGCGCCACGAAACTATAACCAAGTGATTTAAATTTCTGGTCAGTTTGCCTTCGAATGTTCTTTTGTCTCATCATATTAATACCATCTTTGTCAAGTTCTATCCTGGCAAAGTCATCATGATGCCTAACCCGAAACTGGTGGATACCAAGGTCATACAGAAATTGTTCAGCTTGATCCACCTGTCGCAATTTTTCTCGTGTGATTCTAGTCCCATAAGGGAAACGGGATGATAAACAAGCAAAGGCAGGTTTGTCCCACGTTTTTAACTTCCATTTCTTTGATGCTTGACGAATATCTGTTTTCGTTAAGCCAGCTTCAATTAGTGGTGCTCGAATTCCCATCTCTTTGGCAGCATCCATGCCGGGACGATGATCTCCGATATCATCTGGAATTGCGCCATAAACTATTGTCCCCATATTATACTTTTCTGCAATTACCTTAAGTTTATCGAACAGCTCACTTTTACAAAAGTAGCAGCGGTTAATTGAATTATTTACATAGCCCTCAATTTCGAGTTCACCGGTACTAACTGTTTCAAGTCGGATACCAATTTCTTCAGCAATCTTTTGTGCCGCTTTCATCTCACGTTCAGGATACGAATCAGAAATTGCGGTCACGGCTACTGCATTGTCACCGACTGCCCTATTTGCTGCTTCTGCCAAAAAGGTACTGTCCACTCCACCTGAGAAAGCCACAATAAGACGTCCATATGATTTTAGAATTTCATCCAGATGATCTAATTTTTGATTGAACGTTAACATAACATTTCCCCTATCAAACACTTAATTAGCTTTCGCACCCAGCAAAACAATTCTCATTAGTATACCTAATCATAGTCGGATGAAACATAGCCAAAATTACGATCATGATCAAAGTAACGATCGCCTTGGAGTTAATTTAAAACACTATTCTGCTGAGGATCCCAGTTAAGTGGAATACCAACAGTTATCTGGTTATGCGGGAATCTCGGCATGTTCTTGTCTGATTTGACGCAATTTTGCTTTCAGTCGCTTCTGCTTTTTTCGACTTAAATGATCTATAAACAATATACCATTTAAATGGTCAATCTCATGTTGCAGCACACGTGCCAAAAGTGATTCGTCTTCAATAATTATTTCCTCGTCGTCCAAGGTGCGGGCAGAAACAATTATCTTTTCTGGTCGTTTTACTTCAGCCTTCAATTCTGGGATACTCAAGCACCCCTCTTCAATAATAGATTCTCCTTCCTGTTCTAGAATTTCTGGATTAATCAAAACAATCGGAGCATTATCAGGATCGTCTCGGTCAATATCAATAACAATCAGCCGTCTCAGAATTCCTACCTGAGTTGCAGCTAAGCCAATCCCAATTGGATTGCTGTACATGGTTGCCAGCATCTTTTTTGCTATTTGATGATCCTCTTCTGTAATTGCTTCGATAGGCAAAGCTCTTTCGTGTAAAACCGGATCTCCATACATCCGGATACGGTAGATCTCATCGTCCTCTAACAAATGGAAATCGAGTTTTCCATTTTCCTCTGTTAGGTTATCTTCCATCAACTTTATTTCCTTAATTTAGTCAAAACTCGTTAATCATATCACTACAAAAATGTACTGGTCAAGGAAAACAGCTTAAGCTGATGGGTTACTTTCTCCTTTCCTGAAATGTTGCAACACATTCATCATGAAGAACTCCATTAGTTGCAAGAAAGGCAACAGCACCGCTATTGTAAGCTGAGGAATCTTTGGGCAATGGAAAGATTGGAGTGCCCTGTGGTGATGAGATCTTCCCTCCAGCTTCTGCGAGGATTACCGACCCCCCGGCGATATCCCATAGNTTGGTACCAAGATCNGTTGTGCCATCAAAGAATCCAGNTGCAACTGCGCATAGCTGTAAAGCTGCTGATCCCAAGCTACGCCCNTTTAGAAAATAACTGATAAAATGATGATTGGNGTGCAACATGCGAGAGGNAAATCCAAAAAGTCCATCCGGTGATATTTTAGNATTCAGATTAACTGAAATGGGTTTTCCATCCATTGTTGCACCGTGTCCTTTAGCAGCACAAAACATCCGGTTGTTGTTGGGGTCATACACGACCCCAACAACTGGATCACCTTTACGCAAGAGTCCGATTGATACCGCAAAGATCGGAAAATGCATAGCATAGTTTGCTGTCCCATCTAATGGGTCAATTGCCCAACAACAGTCCGATTCCAGTTCCGTTTCTGAGAGACCAAATTCTTCGCCCAAAACAGTGTAGCTAGGAAACTTGGATTTGAGCCTCTTGGTAATATATTCCTCCGATGCCACATCCGCTTCGGTGACAACGTCCCCGGGACTTTTATATTTAATATTATGNATTTTGCCGTAGTGAGTCATCAGAATGCTACCAGCTTCACGGGCAATATTTTCTGTGGTTTTCAGGATTTCTGGATAGTTCATTTCTACCTTTCGATTCTAATTCTATGCGATGCTTTTGCTATACAGAATATGTGCAGCAGNAATTGCCAATGAAACATGGACGTTCATGGAGGTACCTNTACCATACATAGGAAGAAAAATNTTCATGTCGCAAACGGCCAAAGTTCGTTTTGTAACGCCATGGTCCTCGTGCCCAACTACTAGACANAGTTTGTCCGGATATTNCACTTCGTAATACAATTGTGCATCTGCAGTGATCTCTAATGCACANCTGGTAAATCCTTCTCTCTTCAAGTTGATGATTACATCTGCTGCCTGCTCAACGTATTCCCACTTGATGCGCCGCTCCTTACCCCTACCTACCTTCTTGATAGCTGGATGTGGAGGNCATGCACTAATTCCTGTCAAAAAAATTTTTTTAACACCACACGCATCAGCTATCCGAAAGGAAGATCCGACATTCACGGGGTCTTCAACATCCTGTAAAATGAAGATTAACTCTGCTTTGGGACGTTCAATTCGTTTCAGAAAATCCTTGAGAGGCTTTGCGCGTAGTGATTTCAATTTCCCTCTTTAAGATTTGGTTAATCAGCCAATTCGTTCTCACGATTCGTTTGTCTGATGGAGAAGCCAAAAATCGAGCCGATTGTGCCACCTGCTACGTGTGCCATTTGAGAGACATTATCGGAAGTTATTGCACCAATCAACTCTTTGCCAATAAAGATGGTAGCTACCAACAAAAAAGTCAGCGGAATTTCACCTTTCTTCATATTCACGATAGAAACCAAAATAATCAGCATAAAAACGACACCACTGGCACCAAGCAGTCCGGTTGAAAAAATTGCCACATTCAATATTCCAGTAAAAAGTGCTGTTATACCAATCATTATTAATATCTTATCACTACCATACCGTTCTTCTAAAATGGGACCTAATAACAAAACAAAGGTCAGGTTACCCAGCAAGTGTTCCCAGTCTGTATGACCGAGGACGTGCGAGAAAAGACGGAAATAGTCGAGCGGATCTATAAAAGAAATTGTGCCGCCAACCAAAAAGATTGTTTTGGTAAACTCGGGTATTAGGTAAGTATCGACGAGTTGAACCAACACTACAACAATGGAAAAGGTAAGAATAACGGGTGAATTGTATCGGATTCTCATGAAGGAAATTAAAAATTAGAACCCCAGCTATGTCCGAGTGAACACGCATGGGGATTTATTATTGTTCTTGCTATGTTCCTATGTTATAGTTGGGAAATGAAGTTAACATAGCTAAACGCAACAGGAAATTAAAAGCATAGATTAATGAATTACCCCTAGTTTGTCAAGTTGATTTTGGGGTGGAATCTGGAGGCTTTCTGGCTCGTGAACACATTCGGCCAACTTTTTCGAGTTACCACTTGGGGAGAATCTCATGGCGGTGCTGTCGGTGCCGTCATTGATGGATGTCCTGCAAAGTTGAAAGTCGATATTTCCCGCATCCAGTTTGATCTTGACCGACGAAGGCCTGGCCAAAGTCACCTCACTACCCCACGCCAAGAATCAGATCAGATCGAAATCTTATCCGGTATTTTTGAAGGGCAAACGCTAGGCACACCAATCCTAATGTTGGTTAAGAATAAGGACGCCCGGCCATCTGCCTACGAGCATTTGAAAGATGTGTATCGTCCATCACATGCAGATATGACGTATCAAGAAAAATACGGTATTCGTAACTGGCAAGGGGGAGGTAGAGCAAGTGCGAGAGAGACAGTTGGACGAGTCGCTGCTGGTGCGGTTGCAAAACAAATTCTACATGAACAATGTGGGACTGAGATTGTTGGTTATGTTAAGCAAATTCATAAAGTTTTTGCCGAAGTAAATCCAAAAACAACTACAGTAGAGCAGGTAGAACAGAGCTTGGTGCGATGTCCAGATGCACAAGCCAGCAAAGAAATGGTTGACAGTATAGATCGTGCTAGACAAGAAGGTGATTCGCTTGGCGGTGTGGTGGAATCGATTGCCCGAAATGTCCCTGTTGGACTAGGNGAACCAGTATTTGACAAACTGAAGGCTGATTTGGCCAAGGGCATGATGTCAATTCCGGCAACGATGGGTTTCCAGATTGGTTCTGGCTTTAATAGCACCACGATGACNGCCTATGAGCATAATGATCCTTTTTACAATGATGCCGGTCGAATTCGTACTCGTACCAATCATTCAGGGGGGATACAGGGGGGCATCTCTAACGGTGAAGATATTTTAATCCAAACAGCGTTTAAACCTACAGCTACAATTCGAAAAGATCAGCAAACCGTGGATGTTGATGGGAATGAGATTGTTCTTTCCGCCCGCGGGCGCCATGATCCCTGCGTTTTGCCCAGAGCGGTACCAATCGTTGAAGCTATGATGGCACTGGTTCTAGTAGATCACCTTTTGCGCCAAAATGCCAAGAATCTTGAAAACTCTGTGTCATAATTTTTAGGATTATGGTATTACCAAGATATTAACTCCAAATGTAAGAGAANCNTATGATTAAANTANCCATAGCATTGAATCGTCGTCGGATCCAGTTGGTATTGTTTTGCATCATCTCCATTATATTCTCCATCTCAATCTGTTTAGCTGCAGATAGTGTGTCTTCCAACCAAGCCAATCTTGATTTATTCAAAATGGCNATGGGACTGCTCGGCGGTCTNGCACTTTTCCTATTCGGCATGGAACAGATGTCAGATGCCTTAAAAGCTGCTGCTGGTGAACAGATGAAAAACCTTCTGGCTAAATTGGCGATGAATCGGTTCACTGGNGCATTAACAGGAGCATTCGTCACTGCCATTATTCAGTCCTCATCAGTAACAACAGTTCTTGTTGTGGGCTTCATCACTGCTGAGGTAATGAGTCTCTCACAAGCGGTTGGGATTATCTTCGGTGCCAACATTGGTACTACGATTACCGCCCAAATCATAGCTTTTAAGATCACTAAATATGCTTTGTTGTTAATCACTATCGGTTTTGGAATGCTATTTATTGGTAAGACAGATCGCATTAAAAACTATGGTGGGATGTTGATGGGATTGGGACTCATCTTCTTTGGTATGGGAGTGATGAGCGATGGTATGAACCCTCTCCGTACCTATCCGCCNTTCACTGACCTGATGGAGCGAATGGAGAACCCCATNTTTGGGATTTTGGTGTCTGCGTTATTTACTGGTCTTGTCCAATCNTCATCGGCAACAACCGGTATTGTTATNACNATGGCCAGTCAAGGTCTCATTTCACTCCCTGCCGGGATCGCCCTTATTTTNGGGGCTAANATTGGTACTTGCATCACAGCANCCNTAGCTTCGATTGGAAAACCNCGTGAGGCTGTTCGGGCTAGTGCCGTCCATATCCTGTTCAACATNTTGGGGGTTGTCCTCTGGATAGCTCTGATTAATNGGCTTGCAGATTTGGTNNTTTTAATCTCACCTACNGCTGAAGTGGGCTTGTCNGCATCAGACAAGCTTGCTGCCGAAACGCCACGTCAAATTGCTAACGCCCACACAATATTTAATGTTGTTAATACGTTAGTTTTTCTGCCNTTTTCAGGATATTTTGCGAAAATAGCAGAAAAATTCATTCCTGATTCAGCCCAAGTTAAAGACGAGGNATCAAGTCANNTTGTACTTGCAACCCAATATCTCAATCCAGATCTACTCGATACGGCNGCGATAGCAATCGAACAGGCNAAATTAGAAGTNCTTCGGGTAGCTGGTGNAGTCCGAGATATGTTGGCTCAAATTATGCCNGCATTCATTGATAATGATGCGCAGGTAGCTTCCAATATTCTGCAAGCTGATAGTTTGACTGACTTTCTAAGACAGGAAATATTTTCATATCTTAGCAAATTAGCAGGGGAGCGTATTACTGTCGAACAGTCAGATTCCACCATTGAATTACTTCATGTTACCAGTGATCTGAAAAATATCGGCGATGTCATTGAGAAGAATTTAGTTGCCTTATTGGAAAGAAAAGCTGGAAACAACATCAAGTTTTCGGAGGAAGGTCGAGCCGAATTAATTGAATATCACCATCGGGTATTGGAGAACTATGATGCAGTTATTCGGGCCTTTACCGAAGACGACGAAATTCTTGCCAGATCGGCTTTAGCTAGCAGATCCGAGCTAATTGAACTAGAGTATGCTTACCGGCGTTCCCACTATAATCGACTCAGCCAGAATGTCGAGTTGTCAATCAATAGTAGCAACATTCACCTCGACCTGATTAACTACTTGCGACGGATTAACTCCTACAACGAATCAATTGTCAGAACAATTCTTGGCGAATCATAAACCAGATTTATAAACCAGATTTTACCAACCAACAAGTAACGTTAAGGGGGGGAAGATGAAGGATTTAACTGCCATTAAGGGAGTCGGTGAATTCTTTGCAAAAAAGCTAAGTCAAGCCGGATACCAATCAATAACTAATGTCACTGACGTACATGCCAAGAGACTACAAGCTGATACAGGTATACCATTACCTATAGCTGCACGGATTATTAAAGAAGCCCAGAGTCTTATTGCTGAAGCAGACTCCGAAAAATATGTAGTTGGGGTCGACATGGGGGGAACAAAGATTCTTGCTGCTACAATTGCAGAAGATGGAACCATTGTTTCAAGGGCTAAAACAGCCACGAAAGCACATAAGGATCCAACCAAAGTAATTGACCGCATTGCTGATTGTATAAACACAGCAATTGAAAAAGCAGGTCTTGAGAAAAACAGTATCCAAGCGGTTGGAATTGGTGCCCCCGGGCCACTCGACCCGCAGGATGGCGTTATTATATTCGCGCCTAACCTCAATTGGTATAATGTTCCTTTGAAAAAAGAACTTGAAAACCGACTTAATATCCCAACTTTTCTTGATAATGACGTTAACGTTGGAACTGTGGGAGAATTTACACACGGTGCNGGACAGGGAGTNAANAGNCTAGTNGGAATTTTTGTTGGAACTGGTATTGGAGGTGGCATTATCTTGAATGGGNAACTCTTTCATGGNACTAACAAAACAGCTGGNGAGATCGGTCACATCATTGTTAAAGCAGNTGGACCAAANTGTAATTGTGGTAATTCAGGNTGCTTAGAAGCTATGTCGAGCCGAATAGCAATTACGAAACGGATTCGCAGAGCCATCCTAAAACGGGGCAAGAAGAGCCATATTTTAGAGCTGAACGACGGCAATCTTGACAGTATTCGAAGTGGCACTTTAGCAAAAGCAGTGGCAGCNGGTGACAAAGTNACAATTAAAGTAATGCGGCGCACGGCCAAGTATCTTGGAATCGGAGTCGCTTCNGTAGTCAATTTCTTGAACCCTGAGATGATTATACTCGGTGGGGGAGTTGTTGAAGCCTTAGATGATAAATTTATCGAGCGAATCCGTANATTTGCAGTAGCATATGCTCTGCCNAATACCATGGACGGCGTGGAAATTGCGACCGCNAAATTGGGNGATGATGCAGGAGTGATCGGTGCTTCTGTTTTGGCACGTCANCANTTGGTAACAACCTNCTAAACTGAAACTCANTCTNTNAAATTCGNAATTTTTTAGGANACGAAATGCTTAATCTAATGGAAGACCATCCTTATCCTGGAAAGCTTTTCATTGTGGAAGGAATTGACGGTTCCGGCAAAAGTACNCAATTGGATCTCCTGTATAAATGGTTGATTTCAGAGGGTTATAGTGTCTTTTTTACTGAATGGAATTCGTCTGACCTAGTCAAGAAAACAACAAAAAAAGGAAAAAAGAAAAATCTGCTGACACCGACAACATTCAGTATCCTCCATGCTGTTGACTTCGCAGACCGATTAGCAAACGTTATTATCCCACCATTACAAGCTGGGATGATTGTATTGGCAGATCGATATGTGTACACTGCGTATGCTCGTGATGTAGCTCGTGGTGTGCACNCTGATTGGGTGAGNAATTTATACTCCTTTGCNGTTAAGCCAAATATTTCATTCTACTTCAAAATTCCAATTGNTGTATCAATTAACCGTATTCTTAGCGGACGTGCAAGTTTGAAACCNTATGAGGCAGGAATGGACGTTGGGTTATCTGACGATCCTGTAACTAGTTTCAAGATGTTTCAGACNCGTGTCTTGAGTCAATANGACCAACAGATCGAAGAATTCGGTTTGACTGTTATTGANGGAGATAATCCTATTGACAAACAACAAGAAATCATGAGAAATTACGTTAAAAATGAGCTGNAAGGTTATGATCAGTATCATCCACGGATGATTGCANCTGAAACCAAAGANCTGCTTGTTGAGAAAGATNCGAAATCGATTGTCCACCAAATATAAGTTCANTNANAGTNGCTAGNNTGACGATGAAAAGCCAAAGTTTTTTTAAACATGGGTTACCTTATGTAGATGTNAGTGATATATCTGGGAAACTCATTGTCATTGAGGGCACAGATGGTGTAGGNAGATCAACCCAAATAGAGATTTTAACCGANTGGTTAGANGTTAAAGGATACGGAGTAATCAACACTGGCTGGACACGTTCCCCTCTTCTAGGCCCAGCAATTGATCAAATAAAAAGGGGTAATACNCTCAATCAGATTACATTCGCAGTTTTATACGCAGCTGATTTTNCCGATCGGTTGGAGAACCAGATTATTCCTGCATTGAAATCNGGGTTCATTGTCTTAGCAGATCGGTACATGTATACAGCATTCGCTCGGCATAATGTACGAGGGGTAGATCCAGANTGGATTCGNCAAGTNTATGGTTTTGCAATTGAACCTGATCTAGTGATATANCTCAAGATTGGGATCGAAGATTTGATTCTTCGTATGTTNGAATCAGGCAAAAGCATAAATTATTGGGAAGCGGGTATGGATATCGGATTATCGGATGATTTGTACGAAAGTTTTGTAAAGTACCAGACGCTAATTCTCAATGANTTTGATCAGATGACAGATGAATTTAATTTNAAGATAGTTGATGCNTCNCGNTGGCCTAAGAGTGTGAACTCNGTTTTAAAACACGAGATCGAAAAACTACTATAGATAGGTTCGATATTGTGCTAAACTGGATTAGATTNGGTAATTCATCNCTATTNCCGTTTGTATGGTTCATCTTTCCCCTCTCTCTGNTTGTNGTTTTTGGCTATTTTCGTAAACGACANTTATATCGNANGTTTAGCCATTTTAATCTCCTGCCGCACCTGACCCAGTGGATTGATTTCCGCATTCAAAAAATATGTTTGCTGTTTTTACTATTAGCATATCTTTTCCTCAGTTTCGCTCTAGCCCAACCACAAATAGGAACCACCAAACAAACGATAAAGCTAAGGGGGTCGGATTTAGTTGTTGCCATCGATCTATCAACTAGCATGCTGGCTGAGGATATTAAACCGAACAGACTTCTCAAAGCAAAAAACGGCATTTCTCAGCTAGTTGGCAAACTAAACGGAGATCGTGTTGGGCTGATTGCCTTTGCTGGAAGTAGTTTTGTTCAATGCCCGCTTACTACTGATTACGAAGCTCTACGAACATTTCTGTTGGCATTGGATGTGGATACGATATCACAAGGAGGAACAGAATTCCGTGACGCTATGGAAACAGCTATGGGGGTCTTTGATCAAGACGAGGAGAAGTATAAGGTGTTAATTTTCTTTTCCGATGGTGAAGATCATGGAAGAGAAGCCATTGAAACCGCCAAAGTTGCACGTGACCAAGGTGTTAGAATATTTTGTATTGGCTTAGGATCAGCTGAGAACGGAGCGCCAATTCCAATTGTTTCCAAAAACAAGAAGCTAGAGGGATACAAACGAGGGCAGAGTGGGAACTTGATCGTTACTAAGTTGAACGATAGGCTGCTTCGAGATCTCGTACTAACAACAGGCGGAAACTACTATCAAGCCACACCTTCTGGTAGAGAAATCGATGAATTATATGCAGATCTATCATCTCTTGAAAAGCGTGAATTTAGACAGAAAAAAATTGTGCGTTATGAGGAGCGGTTTCAATTTTTTTTAGGTTTGGCACTCATTTTCCTGGTTCTAGAACAATGGCTCAATGGAAAACGAAAAAAATGACGGATTTAATCATCCTTTGCGTAACTTGCACGAACCACTGTTTTAATACCACCACGAATATTGAAATCCCCTTCAATATCAACTTTACGTGGGTTGCAAGAAGCAACGAAATCTTCCATAATCTTGTTTATGACGTGCTCGTGAAATACTCCAACATCACGATAAAAATGGAAGTATTCCTTTAAAGATTTTAGTTCCACACAACATTTGTTGGGCACATAGGAGATCTTAATGCTTGCAAAATCAGGCAATCCTGTTTTCGGACAAACTGTTGTGAACTCCGGATTAGAAATCTCAACGGTGTACTCTGTGTCGCTGTAAGCATTCTCCCACGTTTCGATCTGCGGTGTTTCCATCTCACGAATGGTAGCTTGTAACCCCGCATAAGATGATACATTTTTCATAATCTTGGTTTCCTCGTAAAATGCACTTGGTAACTACGCAACTATACTACTACCACAATACCAATGCTAAACATCGATCTTAGTCGTACTACATAAGCTTTCGGATATATTGTTCGGAAACCTCAAGGTCCTTAACACCGTCCAAAGCGGGAGAAATCGTCGGTTGTCCATTCTTGACGCAATCGACAAAATGTCGTGCTTGTTCCAAAAAAGACCAATGTTGGGGGAGAACAGGACGAATTTCTTGCGCATATTCCTGGCTTCCAAAACCAGTGTTTTTATAAATAGTGACATCACCAGCCCGTTGACGTGCCATTGGCGCGGGTAGATCCAGTTGGATTAGCCCGCCATCAAAACCAATTCTGTAATGTTCTTCCCATCGATCCCTATGACCACAAGGTGCCATCTCAAGTGTACATGGGACTCCACTTTCTGAGATTGCTACCAGCACTCGGGATTTTGGGTCCACATAGTCAACTGTATAATCCTCATCAATGAGGTAACGCAATAGATTTACTTGATGAATATAAAAATTGATGAATCCAATATACTGTTGTCCAAAATCACCCATCCATTCTGGTGCAGTCTCTGCAGTTTGACCTTCGTATTGCTCAGCAGAATCTCCCATGTTAATTGGTGGTTCGATCTGATAATTCCAGTCACCAGACGGCATTACAATCCGAACATATGTCATGTCGCCAGCTTCTCCAGAAGCTTTCCAGTCTAATACTGTCTGACGAACAATTTTTGCTGCTGGATCATGACGCTTCATGTATCCAACCTGATAGATAAGCTGATTATCATCAGCAAGCTCTACTAGATGTCGAGCCGATGCGGATTGGATGCAAATCGGTTTCTCNGTAGCAGTGTGTTTGCCACTGGATAGCAAATCCTTTACTAATGAATAAAAAAAGTGGAACCCCATAATGCCAATAACAGCATCAACTTCGGCTTTTTCAAGCAAGGTATGATGNTCTANGTAAACNTCTTGAATTCCGTACTTTTTGGCTACTGCTTTTNCTGTTTCAGCACGTCCTTCCGCTAANGCAACCAACTCACAATCNTNAATTGTTNCATAGTTAGCAATATGNGCTAGTTGACCCATGTAACCGGCTCCCACAAAACCAAGACGTACTTTATTGCCATTCTCCATAGCTTTTCTCCATGTTGTACTTTTATGTTTCTATTTTGACTAATTCCAAAGTTATGCTATCAAGGTCGAGGAAACATGCTAGTTTCTAATTTTGTTTGGATTAGCACCAGTTCCCACCGGTTGCGATTTGAATCTTACATTCTTTAATAGTAACGTACATTTAACTTAAGTCATCAACTCGAAACCAATGCGCCCATTACTCACATTACGTGTCCTTAGTATCAAGGAATTCAACCACAGAAGATTGAGTGTTCCACCAATTTAGTCATCTGATCAAAAAACCGAGATAAAAATCAGAAGTTTGACATTGTCAATTTTTACCACACTATAATCAGTTAACTTCTGATAGCAATGTCTGATCATAGTGTGCATAACAGGATTCCTGAACATAAAAAAACAATTGATTAGTCAAGATCTTTGAATCTGGGATTGATTGATTGTCTCTTGATAGTAATCAATAACTAACTGTGTTATTTCAGCAGGAACCAGATCAGATATTGATTGACTATTTTCCAATCTCGACCGAATATCCGTTGAAGACACACCTGCGTGAAAATCACTTAATCCGATTAAGTCAATCTTGTCTGCATAGACCTGCCTATCCGGAAACGACAGGAAATCGCGGATGGCTTTGGCATCATGATTGTCCCGATTAGCCACAATTAGACGACACTGGCCGAAAAGTTGATCTAGCTCAGCATACATATCCGCATAGTATTTGTAGTCGAAGATGCGAACAAAGGTATCATATCCGACGATAAAACAGAACTCTGTTCCGCTTGGGAAGACAGATTTAAGTGCCTCAATCTTTTCGATATAGCGACCATGACTGGAAACGGCGACCGAAAAGTTGTCTCGATTTTCAGCATAATATGACAATGTTATTAGCCGCTTGGCAAGCGACAGACCAAAAATTTCCTTGTCAACATTTGCCTTAGCTAAAACCAACAGTACTTCGTCTAACTTGAATCTGGACTGAGCCGCATCAATCATCTCGACGTGCGAAATTGTCATTGGATTAAAGGAGCCGGAAAAGATCCCGAGTTTTTTTCTCCGTTTAGTAACCTGGTTTCTCGCTTGATAGATACTCCTAATTTGGGGGATACCATACGGGTCCAGTTGGTCGATCAATTCCTGGATTTTTTGTGGAGAAATTTTCACTGTTTAATTTGCATTTCTAAAAACGAATTTCAAAAGTCTTATATTGTTCGTTTAGTGGACGTTCTTGGATCTTAACATTGGTAACTTTCGCGATCGCTGGCCCTTTTTCTACCAACTGAACAAATTGATCAAGTTCTAGTTTTTCCCCTTCTGCAACCACTTCAACTTGCCCAGTCGGCAGATTTTTGACATATCCGACTAGGTCCAGCTCCTTGGCACTTCGTTTCGTGAAATAGCGAAACCCAACCCCTTGCACCTTACCACTAACCATAATGTATAAATGTGCTCTTCGATTCATTTCAATTATCAGCTTTACTTTTGTACCTAGTGGTGGAAGCAGTTGATCGTTTTTCCTGTATGTGTTCTCAATAGCTTCGGGCAATGGTACTTGAAAAAGGGCGCTCGCGTCAAGATTCTGAAGTGAAACGATACTATTGCTGACGAACGCCTGTGGAATTAGTTTGTCTTCGTCATCACTTTCTAGATCATACACTTGACGCGACCCAGAAAATATCCATGCTACGTATGGCATCTTCTTCTTCGTTTTTATATTGTAAAGTAGCTCTTCCGCTCTAACTNTNGTCCTTTTATNGNCAATAATCCATTCGACNTCAATCAAAAATCCGGTTCCTTTCGGNGCGACCATTTGATNGGAATCTTCATNGTAAGTTGCAGGGACTCCCCTTTTAACACCAAGAGAGAGAACCATGTCGAAAATTACCTTTGGATCTTCGTCAACAACAATAATACTTTCATATTCCTTACCACCTTTGGAACAAACAAGAAACTCAACTATACCCTTAAGATGATCATCATATTGCCCAAGNGCTTTTGATATCTCACCGTTGAGAACAATTTTTCCCTTGTCAAGTAATAAATCGCTTTCTCCTTTGGCAANGATACCAAAACCAAAGAAAAGCGAGAGCCATAAGATCAACATCAAATACNTTAACATTTAATTTNNNCCTTTAATTTTTTTGATTTTCTCGAGTGCTTTGATTCCCTGACGACTGTTCGGCGCTATCTCAATAGCTTTTTCGTATGTCTGAAGTGCTAAGCCTTTTTGGCCAGTTCTTTCATATACTAAGGCCAAATTGTAGAGCGTTTTTTCCCAATTTGGCCGAATTTCAAGAGAACGTTGGTAATACTCAACAGCTCGTTGAAATTCATTATTCAAGTAAAGTGTATAGGCATAATTCATTAAAATTTCAGCATCATTGGGTCGAATCTTGATTGCCGACTCAAGTGCTTTATTAGCATCTCGCCACAACCGATCTTGATCATGCGAAAGACACAGGAATGCATAGTCCTTCAATGCTTCAACGTTGCTTGGGTCCATTTTAATTACTTTCGCAAAAGAAGAAATTGCTAGTTGGAATTGGCCGTTATTAGCATACTTTTCACCAAGGTACAGGTGAGGACGAGAATCGGCTGGATCAAGTTCAGCGACCTTATTGAATTCTAACATTGCCTGCTGAACGTTCCCCATACGGTCGTAAACGACTCCTAGAGCGTGGTGTGCACCTGCTGAATTTGGATCCAGTTGAACAGCATGTGTCAGGTCTTCCATTACAAGTTCAGGTTCATAAAGGAGGACCTTAGCTGAACCGAACGTAAAATTAGACATAAATAATCCCCGGCGATAATATGGTTCTGCATTCTGTGGATCGAGCTGAATGGCCTTCTCATAAAAGCGTATAGCTTTCAACATTCCTTGGCGATCATACTGTTCCCCAAGTTTGAGATTATATTTGGCTACATCAGGTGCTAATTTAACAGCACGATCAGCATGTTCAACCGCTTTTTTTGACAAATCCTCTGATTCTTCTATTGAACCCTCTCTTCTTTTTTGCTGAAATTGGTGATCATAATATTGGGAAAGCTGATAATGGATTTCAGGCTGATCCTCATTTATTGCCAGAATTTGGGCAGCAATCTTCATGAATTCTTCTTGGTTATTTTGACGATGGTATGTTTTAGCTAATTCAAGCAATAACTCAAGTTGGACGTTACCCAGGGCAACTGACTCTTCAAACTCTGTAATCGCCATCTGCGTTTTTGCCTGTTCTTCATACAACTGACCGAGCAAAAACCGCACATTTGCGTCCGTTGGATTTAGCAACTTAGCTTTTTTTAGATGAAAAACTGCTTGTTCTTTTTCACCAATCTTGTTGCATAGTTTCCCCGCAAAATACTGCAAATATGCATTATTTGGCTTTGCCTTCAAAATTTGTTTCAGAATTGATGATGCTTGCAGACTACTCACATTTTTTAATCGGTTGGCAACTTGAGAGTACTGAGTATCGGCACTCATCCCACTGCGTAATGCTAGGATTGCATTTCGACCATCATCGTTATCGATAAAAATATGCGCAAGCTGATATCGTACAACAGGATTATCGGGATCAAGCTTCTTTCCTTTTCGATATTGTTCAATTGCTCGATCAGCCATCTTCTGAAGCGCGTAAACTTGTCCCAACTCATAATATGCTTGAGCCGGGAATTTATCATAATCAATTGCCTGCAAAAAAGCATTCTCAGCAGCATCTAAAGCCCCAAGTCTTCGGTAAACCTGACCCATTTCAAAATGGTAAGCTATTGATTTGGGATGTAGGTCCCTTGTTTTTTCGTAGTGAACGATTGCTTGTGAAAACTTATCGTGATTCTTAAAGTACCTAGCCAATTGCAAATGTGCTTGCCAAATACTGGAATTTGTCGTCACACACTGCTGAAAAAGTGGGAATGCTTTGTTTTCTTGATTATTAGCCAGATAAGCATAAGCCAAGACATAGATGACAATTGGGTTTTTGGGTTGTTTTTCATAAGCTGTCTGGTAGATATTTAAAGGCACTTTTATCTGATTTGTCTTGGCTGCATAATCTATCATCTTCTGATGCATTTCCAGGTTTTTTGGATCTTTNTGTACTTGAGTTCGGTAACTTTGAACAGCTTGGTCAAANGTNAGACTTTGCGACAAGGTTATTGAAGGATGAATTAATAGAACGGAAGACAGAATTAAGAAAANTTTCTTCATACTGACAAACTCGCCGCATAAATAAATTTGACATGACTTATTCTAAGCAATATAAAATNNCAGNCAGCATGCCAATTTTAGAAAAGGATATGAAATAATGCGTTTGGTNAAATTATTCTCTGTACTCGCATCAATAACAATGCTTTTTNTTAGCTGTNCCTCTGAACACAAGCTAGAAAAAGCTTCGACAAAGGACAGCAACACTGAGATAGCAGGAGCAAAAACGACCGCACAGCAGGTTTCTTTAACTGTTAATGGAATGACCTGAGGGATCAGCTGTGTAGCCAGAGTGCGGTCCGCACTCACGAATATTGATGGAGTTGTTAGTGCCAAAGTTTCCATGCCCGACAAGGCAATCGTAAAAATCGAGCCCAATAAAGTTAAGAGCACGCAACTTATCAGTGCTGTCAAAAACGCGGGGTATTCAGCCATCGTAAACAACTGACACAATCACCGCAGAGGTGAACTTCTTATTTGCGTTTAGCTTCGGTTCCATGTGCAATCGGGTTTTCTCCAACCCAACGCTCGTCAGCTTCGTCGTCCGCCGGTTGATAGCGGGTATCCAAGCTCAAACGAATTCGGTTATTAGCAGAATTATTATCAAGTGAGCAGTGCATTGTGTGCATTGAAAACACGACTAGATCTCCCATTCTAAAGTCAGTTGTTAGCCATTTCCCTCCGAATTTCTCTTGGACCTCAACAGGGTTTTGGGTGTACCATCCACCATATTTCTGGTTAGTTTTTTCGTCATCTACATCAATTGATCCGTAAGTACTAATCAATCCTCCAAACTTGTGGGAACCGTGTAGAATGGCCAGCGCTCCTTCAACTTTGGAGACATCGCCAAGTGGGGTCCAACTGGTGTGAAGACTTTTTGATCCTCTTCCCATATACACCCAATCATAATGGCAACCAGTTGATGCTCCAACCCCAACGATTCTTACCCAAATGAAATCGAAAGCTTGAACCTTTTTACCGAAGAAAATTTCATAGAATTCGGTCATTTCTCCTTGGTGTACAAGTTGTTTAACCGCGCGACCTTCGCGATAACTTGTTTGATCAATTGCCGTTTTTAAACTTGGGTCAATGCCTTCATCAATTAGATAATCATCGTCAATCTGATTATTAACTGCCATTTTTAGTAGCAGCTCATGTCGGGCTTCCAAGACAAGATCATTATCTAAAATGCCGCGTAAGAAAAGGTAGCCATCGTCCTTCATTCTTTCACATAAAGCTTGGCCGTCTTTGAGAATATCGTTCGATGAGCGCAGTTCACCGAATCTGTCAGAACAAGTATTGAATTGGTACCCACATGATGTCCATTGCTTCAAGGTATCCTCCAAAANATTTTAGTTAACACAGATAAACTAAACAAAATTAATATATAGCGAAGANCGAACAGTNTCTATCCTCTATTCTGCTTAGCCTGATCCCCATGTGCAATAGGGTTTTGACCAATCCAACGTTCATCTATTGGTTCGTCTGCTGGTTGGTACCGGGTATCGACACTCAAACGAATTCGATTATCAGGTGATTTGTTATCCAGAGAGCAATGCATCGTATGCATAGTAAAGAGTAGCAAATCACCTGTTTTGAAGTCGGTGGTTAACCATTTTCCGCCAAACTTTTTCTGTACTTCAACCGGATTGGCGGTATATTGCCCTTTATATTTTTTAGTTGTTCGTTCATCGTCCACATCAATTGAACCATAGGTGCTAATAAGTGTGTCAAACTTGTGTGAACCTTCCAGAATAGCGAGGGATCCCTCTATTTTAGGCACGTCCCCGATAGGGGTCCAGCTAGTGTGTAGGAGTTTAGACCCTCTTCCCATATAAACCCAGTCGTAGTGGCATCCTGCAGACGATCCTACTCGCGTTGTTCGTACCCACACAAAGTCTAAAGGACGAACTTCTTTACCAAAGAATCTTCTATAGAATTCGAGTATCTTACCTTGATGAACGAGGGTGCGAATGGCTCTGCCGGCCCCCAATTTCTTAGCAAAACCTGTTGCGCTCATAGGCTTGTTATTGGATTCCAAGTTGAGTATGGCGTCAATTAAGGGATAATTATGATCAATATCGCCAATTGAATCCAATTTCTCAACTAACTCGCGCCGTGCTTCAATGACTGTATTTTGGTCTAGAACCTCGCGCAACAGAAGATAACCATCCTGCTTCATCCTATGGCGCAGGGCTTGACCATCTTCAAGGATGTCATTTGATGAGCGCAATTCACCAAACTTTTCCGGTTTGGTATCGAATTCAAAACCACAAGAAGACCATTTTCCCATATAATAGATTGTCCTTAAAGTTTATTCAAGTTCTGAAAGATTAACGGGTCTATTTTCCTGAGCAGAGAGATCAGCAGCAAAAACGACACGGTGTGTTTCGAAAGCAGTATTGAAGTCGGTTAACGGCATAGGTTCCCCACTCTCAATACTGTCAATAAACGCTTGAAACTGTGGCTCGTAAGGATGGTCACTAACGTCACCGGAATCAATCAACGATGTTTCAAGTGTTGACCATTTGTCTTTGTTCATTCCCTTCAGTTTCTCAGAGTAAATACGGTTATCTAACAGACTACCAGCACTGCCAACGAGGTGAACGTGGAAATAATAAGGTTGGAGACAATCTACACATGATGTCACTTTCGCTATACGTTCCGATCCCTCGAACTTGAGAATAGTGACGCTGGTAGTTTTATATTCATAAGGATCAAAATGTTGACTTCTCGATTTTGTTTGATAGCTAGTTACCTCTTCTACCTTTCCATCCATGAAAAACAACATAGCATCGAGAGCATGGCAACCGGCGGTCAGCAAGCTAGATCCGCCAAAATCTTTCTTAACATTCCAATCGTATTGACCATACCACGGACCGATACCATGATAATAGTCCACTTCGGCGTAGTGTAGGTCTCCAAGCAACCCTTCATCTACCAGAGATCGAATCAAAGTGAAGTGTTTACTAAATCGGCATTCAAAACATACACAAACGCTGACCCCGTTTAGGCTCACAGCGGATTGAATCCGCTTCGCGCTTTCATAATCTATACTGATTGGTTTTTCAATAATTAAATGTTTTCCTGCCTCTGCTGCTGCAACTGCTTGGTCAGGATGAAATGGATGTGGTGTACATATGTCAATGATGTCGATATCTGGATCGGCAATGAATTGATCGTAATTTGTATAGGGCTTCAATGGAATACCATATTGTTCTTCCAAATCGCTTGGATTATGTTCACGACGTGAACAAATCGCGGTAACATTAGCACCATTTACTGCCCCAAATGTGTCAATATGTGCTCCCGCAACCCATCCAAGTCCAACAATTCCAACATTTAAATCACTCATAACTTTCCTCTTCTTCAAGTTTAGGTTTTAATTCTTCTTCACGCAAATTTAGTGCACTGGTGTTGATTCTTGCCAGTCCATTTGAAGTACCGATCCAAGCGACACTATCACCAAGTTCTATTGAATTTATAATCGGATTCCCTATCCGGTCTTCCGGATAAGAAATAAGATCCCATTCCCCAGTATCGCGAGTGTTTTTGTAAACACCATCGTTGGTTGCCAACCACACTTCATCTTCTGTGACAGCAATGTGAATATTCTCGGGTCGAACGAGACTATCCAAATCTCCTCTCACAACTTCCTCTGAGAAGCTGCTCAAGCTGTCAAGATCACACTCAGTATAACCACTGATTTCCTTGGATTGATTGTACCAAGTGAAGAAAAGCTGACTGCCAATGGTATCAAAGCTGACAATCGAGTTGCCCACAATCGAATCAAGTCCTTCTAAGTCACCATAAGATCTCCAATAATTGAATTCTCGGTCATAGAAGGCAACACCGCTTTTTGAGGTGCCAATCCAAACGGTTCTCGGAGTGACCTCTAATGCCACGATATCGTCAGCTGGCAATTCATCAACCTCACGGTTAAATATGCGCCATCCATCGGCAGATCTACTATATTGGGCAACACCAGAGAAAGTTCCCATCCAGACTTCACTGCCAAAAATTTTTATATCATATACTAGTTTATGCGGTAACCCATGATCTTGTGTATAATTCTCGATACTACCGGTTGCTTTGTTATAGCGTATAACCCCATGGTTCATGGTGCCAATCCATAGCTCGTCTTCATCAACTGCCAAAGATTGAATATTCAAAGGAGAACCTTCAAACATCTCTTCAAGCTGAGTGGTAATTTCTGTTTTAATTTCCCAAAAAGCTAAACTGGTATCCGCCTCAGTCAGTCCCTTGGATGTTCCAATCCATATCGTCGTACCATCGACAGCTATCGCTTTTACTTTGTTGCTTGGTAAGCCATCAGAAACTCGATAAATCATCCAAGCACTACTATCACGCATCTGGCGAATTTCCTGTTGTAATTTCAGGTCTTGAGTCATTTCGATTGCAGTCGTGAAATCCGTGATTGCTTCACCATTCTGGTGAAGTTTCAAAAAAGCCCTTCCGCGCATAGTATAGGCATAGGGAAGCCATTGACTCGTTGTGTAAGTAAGAATGAAGTTGGTCAAAGTCGATATTGCCAGCTCATCTTGGTTAGTTTCTACTTGCAACTTTCCAATTAAGTACTGAGCTTTTTCGTAGTCTCCATTTTCTGGAAACTTCTCTGTTACCTGCATTAATAATTCAAGAGCTTGATCAAATGCTTCTACGTTTTCTGTTAACAGGAATGCAGCTTGATAGCCGGCATATGCGCATTGCTCATGTTCAGGATAATTTTCAAATAACAGGATATAGCTTTCTGCAGCTTTCACAAATTCATCCTTTGAAAGATAAGCGGTCGCAGATAGAATAAATTGTTCTGATAGATCATACGACGGATCAACCGCTGCTGCTAATCCGAAGTATTTAATGGCATTGTCCGTTTCACCATCTTCCTGAAAAANCTCTGCCANNTGGTAATAGGCTTTTGCATTNTGAGGAGACTCTTGAATTGATAATTCAAAGAGTTTTCTAGCTTGATTCCGAAGNCCTAGCTTTAAAAGATCTTCAGCNTTTTTNAGGTATTTTTCCGATATGGTATTCGAAGTAATNGAAATACTGCTTATCTCATCCAAGGAAACCGACATTTCCTGCCCATTGAAATCAATCTTAATGATGCGATTATCNGCATTTAACCAACGTCCNGTGATCCGATCNCCATTTCNTAAATAAATTGAAACAGGAGTTTCTCCATAACTGATANTTNCAAAGAAAANGGNAAATGATACTGTTAAAACTATTACATTTTTTTTAAGAGNNTCGCTTAGCAAAATCATCTATNTCTACTTTTCGATTGGATGTTGTGTTAAATTTCATCGGAGATAACCTTAATTTGCCCCCCCGATGCGACTGAAGACTTTGTAGGGTCATACATAGCGTCGGCCGCAATAGGAGGCAAGGTAAATTCNCCTTGGGTAATGGCACGAAGCGCATAGTAAAATTTGATTTCGGTTCCACGTTTAAAGTTGCCGTAAAAAACAAGCCGATCGTCGCGAATATCCATATAGTCAGGCTTGAATTGTTGATCGGTAATCCACGGAATTCCAGCCCGAGACTCAATCCGTGGGTTTTCAATCTCAAATCCCGCCGGAAGCATATCAACAATAGCTACATTTTCTAAATCTATATTTAATGACTTAATTTTNACTTCTGCCACAATCATTGATCCATGTTTGAAAATATTACCCATAATCNGNTCTCCGTTATCCTTGAGGTAACGACGCCGAACCATGAAATCCTGATCAAATTCCTTAATCACTGATCCGGTTGGAATTCCGGAGGTTGTCCAATAATAATAACAACTTCCATNGCCTTCAANCTCTATCTGGACCTNCGACCCAAGCCAAGCTTCATTGGTATAATAGGTATCATTAGCATCAAAATCCGCTATATGTTTTCCCCCAACAATAATTTTTCCAGTGTAATTGTCATTAACCATCTTTCTCAACATTCTGCCTAAAGCAAGAAATGCAAAGGCATTTTCCTGTGTTGTGTGCCANCGGTTATGTTTGCTAGCTGNATCACTGAGCCTTTCAACCAGTTGCATAGNCATTGGATGGTTTTCGTTTAGGTCAACTAGTATACCAAGCATAATTGCTTGAGTACGTGTTTGCGAGTAGAAATTCCCACCAGATCCACGGTTTTCGTCGGCCTGAGTTAAGATGTTAGGAGGGATCATATTCAGGGCAGTATTCATTTCACCAGACGCACCAAATGCACCTGCTAAGTGAAACCACCCTGAATCACTCAACGTATTTCGCTGGTTGTTTTTCAAATAGTTCATTGTCGCCTTTTCAGGATACCCAGTCAACGCCAAAACATAACAGGCATAAGCAATACGGTCGTTTNNACNAAAATCTTGCCCTGCTTGTCTCGCTTGAAATTGGAGTCCACTGATCATGTGATCATAAACACGGTCGGAAACTTGGTAGCCGACCTTACGTGCTTCAACCAAAAAATGTGCTGCGTAAATACTCGACCAGTGATTAGAGGAACTTCCGCCAGGCCAATAAGCAAAGAGACCGTTATACAAAACCATGGACTCTATTTTTCGGATACCTTCAGCGATATAATAATCAGCATCATTCTTGATAAAAAGTTTTTGATCAACTACCTTTGCCAAATCCTTGAAATACAGCAACGGAAAAACCTTAGAGGTAGTTTGCTCCAAGCAGCCATGCGGGTAAGTCAACAAGTACGATAAACCACCAGAAAATTTGGTTGCGGGGAATGGTGAAAGCATCAGTTCAACATCTNCCGTATTTTCAAGAAAGTTTGAAGGGAATATAAAACTTGCGGATTTGTTACTCGTCGCAACACCCGATCCACTCTGAGTAACTAAAGGTGCGGCAGGACGTAAGGGTAAACTGGTTACCACCTGAGTTGGTTTAAGGTTTATAGCAGATGTGCTACTACTCCGNGCTGACAACGTAAACTCAATTCTACCTATAGTATTATATGCTTTGGCTTCAAAGAATACNTGATCTTCTTGGTTTTTATCTAAAGTGACGGTTTGAAGTGCTGAGCCACTAATCTCAACAAAACCTTCTTTAATCAGTGAAACTTCAATATCCGCTTTTTGACCAGTACCATTGAAAACGCGGACAGGAATCCGGAACCGATCACCCGCAGCGACAAAACGCGGAAAAGTTGGTGTCAATACAATTGGATCCCTAACNGTAACCATTTCTGAATCAGAACCAAANCGGTTGTTTGAGAACGTAACTGCCATGATTCGTAAACTTCCGTTAAACTGCGGCACNCTAAATCTAACTGATCCTTTGCCAAATTGATCCGTGTCAATAAGCCCTGACCAAAGTGCAACTGGTTTTACTCGACTAACACTGACAGTACTGAGTCGACGTTTGTGTCTAGCATCCACACCATCACCACCATCACCACCAGTACTTGATTTCCCTTTGGTAAGTTCAACCTTCGGCAGAATTGCCGAATACGAGTCATGTGACTGAATACCAAGTCCACGCTGCCGAAAGAAATGCTGGTGTGCATCTGGTGTTTTAAAGTTAGTGAGCTGTAAAATNCCTTCATCAACTGCAGCAACAGTCAANTGACTTTTTCCGGATTCACCTGTTACTTGGTANTCAATTATTAATTCAGTGTTCGGACGGACCAGTTTTGGGGTCTTAAGATCTAATTGCAAACGATTCCTATGAGCATCTATTTTAATTGGAATTATACCGAAGGCACGTGCGGGCGCATGCCTTTCAAGCGATTGGGCTGAACGAATCAAGCTGGCAGAAACATAAGCGTTCGGTTTGAACTCTGTGGTGATGGGGATATCGATCACTCCTGTATTTTCCTTCATCATAATTGTATGGTGACTTAATACTCGGTCACGCTCAACAGTGAGGAAAAGCTTGCCTGAAAAAGGAGCTTTTATTTGAACTTTAGCTACATCACCAGGTAGGTAGGATGGTTGGTCTAGATTTAGATCCAATCGACTTGGGTTGTCCATCGCCCACGGGACATATCCCCAACCAGAGGCGTAAAACCTAATTGAACTAGATGCACCTGATTCAGAGTCACGAAACTCAATTCGGTACTCTCCCCACTCTTTTGGAATGAACGCAAANCTTCTGACCTCAACTCCTGATTTCATTTGATGNGCAGAGATCTCAATCTCNTCTTTCTCCGANATGTAGCGATGNCGNCCCTGATTGTCTCGGCGTAAGATAGAATTCCAGTACAATTGATAGACAATTACGTCCAAATCCCGATTNGGCGCNACCTCTCCACTTTGNTCCACGCTAACAAACTCAAATAGCGCCTCTTCATTAATTTTTGCATAACCTGTACCCATCAGTCCCCGAACACCAATATAGTGTGGGTAAGGATGAATTTTTATTCGTTTGTATGCACTTACTGATCGTGCNCCAGGCTCGCTTACAGTTGCGGACAGAATTCCCTTCAACATCGANGGGGCCTTCATTTGCGGAGGTAAACTAAGTAAAAAGGTGGTTTGNCCGCTNTCATCAAGTTTCAACTCACCGAGATCAAGCCGCTGGCTTTTGAATTCAATTGAGCTGTTAGTGAACACAAACGATTTAAATTTCTCTGCTACAAAAACATCAGTTTCCAGATCGCAGGTGGCAATTGTTTTCATGCCCGCGGATGGTGGACCAAACAAATTTGTACTCTCGACCTCAACTCTAACTTCATTTCCANGCTGATAGGCTTTCTTTGGTGTGCCAATTTTAACTTTTATTCGATCGGGCATAAATTCTTCAACCCGGAAGACTAACCGACCTGCTTCCTGANCAGCAACTAGAAGTTTAGCCATATAGCCACCAGTCTCTACNTAATGTGGTAAGTNAAGGTTTAGCTCAATAGCTCCCTGTNTGTTAGTGTGGGACNGAAACTCACCNAAGATTTTTTGTTTAGGATTTAGAACTTGCATCACAACTGGAATTGAGGGTGGCGGCATGTTTTTTCCGTTACGCACAACCGCTACCAGATTTGCCTGCTCACCAGGACGATATATACCGCGATCCGAGTAGATGAAAGCATCATATCCCTGATGTAGGTATGGAGATCCTTCNACCTCGAAATCGGTAGTGGAAATCAGTGTTTTGTTAAACTGAAGAAAGCTAAAATCCTCGCCTTTCTCNGCACTGATCATGAATGGTTGAAANCCATCNGTTGGCTTCTCAATCGTGTCGAATTTGANGAANCCATNTTCATTCGTTTTTCCGGANAGTAAGGTTTGGTTATTGTCGCTTATCAGTTGGATTTTAGTGTTGGGTACAGGTTTAAGCGAAGCTAGTGAATTAACCCAAACTAACAATTCNTTGTCCGTTCGTTTAGCAATAATTCCAAGATCCGTGANTAGTATCCACTGGTGGGCTCTCCGCCATCNATGATCAACTTCGCGTGAGATTATCTTGAAGATTCCAATTCGNTCATTATCAAGATAGTCTTTCAGAGATATGGGAGTGATTACCTCATCATTTTTGACTTTTTGGACATTAATCACCTCGTTATGTATCTGTTTCCCTAGACTTTTAGTCCAACTTGACCAACTTTGTGCACTTGCTAAGTAATTAATATTATTGACAAAAATTTTTTCAATTTCAATTTTCACCTTATCAATATTTATCGTTGCCAGACCAACATTTAAGTCTCCCCCGCGAGGCAGATAAACGCCTTCGCCAACAAAACGTAAACTGGGTTCTAAATCAGGGATAGTTACACGATTCGTAAAATCGCGCTTTAATAGAGATTCATCAATAGAAGACAATCCGCTCCGAATGGCTAAAGTGTAATTATTGCCAGGCGTAAAATCACTACTTTCAATTCTTAGTGAATTATAATCGCTGAGAATTTTATACTCGATTTTTGGCTCTATCGAGAAAAATTGTTGTAGCATGTCTGAAGCGATTTCCGAACTAAATCTCAACCGGATATAGTGACCGGATCCACTCGATTGAACACCAATGCTCTCAACGACTAAGTTGCCAGCTCCTCTTAACACAATTGAGTCACTATATTTGTGATGTAATCCAAGTTGCGCACCAATTGGTTTCAGGCCTTTACCAATTCCTAGCGTGATTGTTTGATCTTTGCCAAGTCTCTGAATCTCGTCTGTTTCAAACTCTACGGTGGAGCGAACTCCTGCTGATTTAACCCGGTATAGAAGTTTGGTACTGGCTAGATGCAGAGAAAGATGCTTTTTAAGTTGGTCTATATCAATTGGATAGTTAAACATAATGCGACCAGCAACCTTGTACTCTTTTCTGTTAGAATCATAAGCAAAATTGAGATCCGACTTTTGAATCCTAAATCGCTCAGTAGAAAATTTAAAACTTCGTTGGCCTGTCAATACGTAATTGGTTGAATTTACAGCTTCAGCTAGAATCTCAGCTGTAAATTCTGTTGAAGGTGCAAGAGGATTATCCGGAAGAAATTGAAGTTGATTGTTAGATATCCAGTTATATTGACCTCGGATTGCTGGAGAGAGCTCAATTGGAGGAATTTCAGAACGCTTCTCAACTAAAAGACCATCAGCAATCGGTTGCGAAAATTTGACAGTGACTACAGAAGTTCTGGAGGTCGGACCTAGAGGCGAAAAAGAATCGACAACGAATTTTGTAACGTCAGCTTTCTTTGATTGAGTTCCACTTTCATCTTGTGCTATGGCAATAATCTTGTCACGATCTCTCAACCGATTTTCTCGTACAATGTAGGTAGCACCTACAACAATAACGCACGACAGAAAAACAATAATCCCTAACAGGAACTTTGGCCTGAACAATATATTTTGGGGTGCTGTTTGGGGTACTGAAGGATTATTATCCTGAACGTCGGGGGGATCTTCTGAACTCATACAAAAAACCTCAACAATGTAGAATTAGAACAATATTAAGTGACAAACCAAAATACAGTTTATCATGGGAATCCCTTGGATTTCAAGCGTCATCATTCAGGTTGAAAAAAACAGAAAAAAACACTACAATACTCAATTGTTAACTGTCGGTTAGGGCAGATTTAAGTGGAGATTGATTGCTACTCTTAAACGAAAAAAGGTTTTTAATTATAAGTCTATTGAGGCTGCAGAATCCTTGATTCCTTGCCGAAGTGCGTTGAGGCGCGAGCCAAGTGATTTCTCAAGTTGTGTTAGATGTAGCATCCAAGAGTTTTTCGAATCACCCTCATCAGCCCCAAACTCATCTGTAATTGACAATCGCAGGAACTTTAAACGTTCCTTTTGTAATAACTTCAACTGGTCATCGTATTCTTCAATCCCAGCCTGAAGTAAGGCGACAAGTTCCCGAATCTTCTCCAAAATTGAGTTGCCTCAGTTTAATTTCGCAAGTTGAACGTTTGTGCTAGGTAGGTAAAGNTTAGGAAAGTATGCTAGAAAATGGTGGAGAATACCGGACTTGAACCGGTGACCTCTTGCATGCCATGCAAGCGCTCTCCCAACTGAGCTAATCCCCCACGTTTGGAAAATGGATTTTAGCACATATCTGAGTAAGTATGCAAGNAAAAAGTATAACAATTTTAGGAATTGACACCTCNACTGCTATTGGTAGTGTTGGCTTGCTGGTAAACCAAGAACTCATTGCTGAACATACCCTAGATGTCACACAAGCTCACTCTTCTCGCCTAATGCCNGTCATCAAGACTGTTTTGGAATGGGGTGACCTAAACATCAGAGACATTGATGCCTTTGCTGTTGCTACTGGACCTGGTTCATTCACAGGTATCCGTATCGCAGTAGCAACAGCAAAATCGATATGTTATGCCGTAAAAAAACCAATTCTTGCCATCTCAACACTTGAAGCGATCGCTTATAATTTACGGTATGTTAATCAGTTAATATGCCCTATCTTGGATGCACGTCGGGATCAGGTATACACTGCCATCTTCCAAGGTGGCAGAAATCTTATACGCCGAACGGAAGATCTTTGTGTTCCGCTTGCTGAGATCTTAAATCGTNTGGATGATATTGGAGATAATCCNGTCGNTTTTNCTGGAGATGGNCTCCATCGTTACAGTGAAGATATTCGCAGACGGTTAAACGAACCTGTTTTGGTTACCTCAACCTTTCACGTCCCGCGCGGTATAAATATCGCACATCTAGGTGCTGAACGTTTTCGATCTGAGCATGTTGATGATTATTTCTCTATTACACCGAATTATGTCAGATCAGGAAAACCCTAAATGATGTCAGTTGTATTTAAGAATACATCGGCTTTGCTCGTTTCCCACACTATTGGAAGGTTGCTTTCCCTACTGTTAACAGTTTTGA
>PBXZ01000010.1:0-27575 GCA_002729415.1 Candidatus Poribacteria bacterium
GAATTCGATGGTGAAACTAAGGAAGGTGAAATTGTTACATTTAACCTTAAAACCGTTGGTACATCAATAGCTACATTGAGGGTTACAGATAATGCGGACGGATTAGCTGATATAGAGGTGAATGTTACCATTGAAAATACTCCACCTGCGATATTAGGTTTTATTAAAGGTCCATATTCCGGCGAAGTTGGTGGGACCATTATTTTGGAAGCTGATGCTAAAGATTCTACTGAGACAGAAAAATTAATATATAAATGGTACACCAAAGATGAAAATATTAATTTTGAAGAGACAGGTAAACAGGTTGAATTTGTACCTGAGGCATCGGGTGAAATTATTATCGTGTTAGAAGTTGAGGATGCCAATGGAGGGAAGGATATTGCTGAAACGATTATTGCTGTCAAGGAACCTCAAAATGCCGAACCTCAGGTAGTCGACGACGAACAAGTCACCGATGAGGATCAACCAGTCCAAATCCCTGTACTTGTAAATGATTCGGATGAGGATGGTGATGACATTAAAGTCGTTAGTACCACACAACCAAAAAACGGTATTGTCAAGATTCAAGAAAATGGCACCTTATTGTACACACCCAATTCAGATTATTTTAATGATTCAACTTCCCCTGACAGTTTTACCTACAAAATTAGCGATGGGAAAGGTAGCCTAAGTGAATCAGCAACGGTAGTCATCGTTGTTAAACCAATTAATGATCCCCCGATAGTTGAAGATGACGCTCTTGCAACTAATGAAGATCAGCTGTTGATTATCATTGAGGAAGACTTAACGAAAAATGACCGTGATGCTGAAAAAGCAGAACTTAGATTTCAATCCATTTCTGAAAAAAGTGGGCGTGGTATCAAAATTACTGACAAAGGTAATGGAACATATGAATATATACCGGAAGAAAACTTCTTTGGCATAGACACTTTTTCTTACTTGGTTGCAGATGATAAAGGAGCAACATCAGGTGCTGATGTTGAAATCGTTATCAAGCCTGTCAACGATCAGCCTATACNAGGTGTTGATATTATCAACGATGAAATTGTTGCTCTTCCNGAAGATACCAAGGGGTTCGAAATTAGTGTTTTCAGAAATAAGAAGGATGTTGATGGCGACAACTTGACTGTTGTTTCTGTCAAGTCGGCNGCNAATGGGAAGGTNGAAATTGGTCCAGNTGGTTTGCCGGTTTACACACCCAATNTAGATTACTTTAATGATGAGNCTTCNCCNGATAGNTTTACCTACATGGTAAGNGATGGGAAAGGCNATCCCGTGTCAGCGACAGTNANAATNCTTGTCGAACCTGTTAATGATTTACCTCGAATTGAAATTGATAGTGACACCATTATTACGGATGAGGATGTTGCTGTAGGAATCCAATTGAAGGTAGTTGATCCAGATGGAGATTCCTTAATGGTTAGTCAGTTTACTAATCCTGTTAAGGGTGAAATNTCTGGTAGTATTCCGAATAAGCTGCAAGCTGGTGATATCCTGAAACTGACTTATACACCTCCGCTTAATTACTTTGGTGTGGATGCTTTTAGTCTGAAAGTAATTGATATTGANCCTGCAACTGGAGNNGCNAGAACTGATAGCACTGAAGCGTGGAANAAAGTTGGNATTGAAATCCTCTCGGTTTTCGATCCNCCACAGTTTACGCGACTTAGAAATATTTCGCTTCCTGCCGACAATCTCAAATTCACCTATGGGACAGGCAAACGAATAGNAGTTCCGATCTTGGTCAAAAATCCAGAGGGTAAAGTTCTTAAGTATACATTGACCGGATTACCAACCGATGCTGGTTACCAATTACGTTCTATTCTTGGTGGACTGAACTTTAGTTGGTTTCCCAAATCGGCGTTTGTCGGTACACACGATATAGGGATTTTCGTTAGTGGTAATCCGGAGCCACTCAAGTTNCAGCTNGAGATTTTTCAGATTAATCGGACTCCTGCCTTTCAGGNTNTTNCTAGCATGCATGTTGACCCTAATGAAAATCCAGTTGCTGAATTCAGTATNCAAGTAACAGATCCTGACCCAAATGAAGTTTTCGAATTNACNATTATTCGCATTGGTAGTAGAGGGACAGTTCCTGAAGTTAAGANTGTGGTNGCGTCACAAGAACAAGAANGTAAAGATGGTACTTCGGNCGATGTCGTNTTGCGGTGGAGCCTTGATTTGGAGAAAGANACNGATCAGCTTNTCAATTTTATTATTAANGTGGAGGATGATGATAAAATCAATCAACTTTCANCNCAANCTGAGTTNACAGTTGGTGTAGGAAAGATAAATACTCCCCCAACTTTGCTTTTGGAAAAAGATGTTTATAATATTCGTGAATCTGTGCGTCATTCTACAGGTGAAGCGACAAACCGTTTACAAGATGTTGATGGTTCAGAAGATTATCTGCTCAAGATCCAGTTACAGGCTAAAGATGCGGAGGACGATCCTCTAGTTTTTTCGGCTGAAGGGTTGCCAGCTAATGCAATATTTGATCAGAGTACTGGTGAGTTCTTTTGGGAACCAACGTTGAAAGATGGTGATGGTCCGGATGGTGCCCGAATTTGGACTGTATTGCTTAGTGTAAAGGAAATCCGTAGTGATGAGAATGAACCACTTTCAGATCAGAAAACAATTCGTATCCGTGTTCAGGATCGAAATATTATTCCGAAGATGGATCCAGTTGCTGATCAACAGGTTCAGGAAGGTCAATTGTTAACCATAGGACTTCAGGCCTTGGATATNGANGGTGACANAATCAGNTTCCGACCAGAAGGACTTCCGCTTGGGGCNGTGTTGACAGGGATTAGTCCGGGNGTGGCCAANATTAGTTGGACACCAGACTACGATATTGCAGNNGGTGAACCTCTCGTAGTTACCATTAATGCTCTTGATCCTAAAGCAACTNTTAAGTTGGGACAAAACAAACACATATTCAAAATTGACGTACTTAACACAAATCAACCACCCATATTAGTTAGCGAACTTCCCGCTCAGTCAGTGGCAGAGGGAGCGGTCATCCAATTTCCTGTTATTTTTACTGACCCGGACTTTGGGATTGATCCAAACGAAAAAGTTACGCTTACGCTTGAAAATGCTCCAGAAAATGCAGAGTTAATTGATAATGGTAATGGTAATGGGACTTTTAGATGGCAAACAGATCTTGATTCATCAGTAGCAAAAGGATATCAGGTCGTGATAGCCGCAACTGACAATTCCCAAGNGTCAACNAGGGAAACTGTTCAGNTTTTGGTCGATAATGTTAATCGTCCCCCGAGGTTCATCAATCCTATCCGAGTACCTGCTCAGGTTGTTGAAGGTGATACTTTAACGGTCTCGCTTGTGGCATTATCANNTCAGGATCNAGTTTTAGCTTCAGATCCGGATGATGCNGATGAGCCTTTGCGTTTCGAGTTGAAAGGACAAATNCCACGGGGTGAGGCGAAGATTGCGGGCCCAACACTTTTGATCAAGACAAAAACAGGGGATGTCGGTAGACACAATTTTACCATTCGTGTTTACGATAGAGAAAATGCGAANGGTGAAACAGATATCCAGTTGAATGTCGCTGCCTTAAATTTGGAACCTGTTATCGATGAAATTTCACCNGTCATTAATGTTGTTGAGGGNGAAAATGAGNTTCTAGAGGTTACNTTTCATGANCCAAANGNTGATGAGACTCGTATAACGATTAGTGACGAATCCATTGGGGATTTTGATTATTCTGAGTCTGGTGTTGGGAAGTTTTCATGGACAGCACCATTAGGGCAAAAAGGCAAAGAATATGATCTGACCTTTACCGTTCAAGAAACAAAAACAAATGAAAAGTACAAAGCAGAAGTTACGACAAAACTGGTAGTAGTTTCCAATACAGGGCCCATTATTCGTAGTCTCAACGTTGTTGGTAACAATAATGTAGTTAATATCAACTTTCTACTTGAATCTGAAAGACCTGTTACAGTTAGTATTCAGGCCTTGGAATTAACCAAGGGTGCATCATTTACTCCCGTTGGAGAGATTTTGAATCGGGAGGCAGGAAAAGTGTCTTATCCTTGGAATACAGCTGGTTATGGTTCCGTAATCACAAAGTACAAAATCCGTGTTGAAGTATTCGATGAACTTGCCAAAAATGGTGTAACAATAGGGCCTGTTTTGATTGATAATGTTTCCCCGGAGATTAACGATATTAACGCTGGGCGCTTAATTCAATCTGCAGTGAATGCTTTAGGCGATATTAACGTTGGCACTGGGGAAATTGTCGCGATGAAAGCTACCGTTACTGATAATGACGAGATTGATCAGGTTAAAGTGGTTTTGGTTGGGAAAGAAAGTCTAGCTTCTCGCTCAGGTGACTTTTTTGAAGCTCAAGTTGATGTGCCGGAAAATCCGTTAGATTTACTGCGGGCTGCAGGGATTACGGGGATTGATGCGAGTGCACTTGAGCAAGGTGTTGATTTTCCATACTATATTGAAGCAACTGATCGTGCAGGTAATGTTGCTAGACTACCGAAGGATTCAGAATTTACCCTGCGTGTAGTTGATAAAACTCCACCTCAGGCTGCAATTGAGCCGACTGAAGTAACAGTACGACAGGGGGCAGAAGTTGAGTTGAATGCTAGCTCTTCAACTGATAATAGTGGTCGAGTCGCCGGATTTGCTTGGGATGTTGATGGTGCTGATGGTGTTGATTTTGATGGGTCGACCTATACAGGAAGAAGCATCAAGTTTATGGCGAAAAAAACTGGAGATGTCAGCCTGAGGATTACAGATCCGGCTGGAAATGTCTCGACAACGACAGCCAAAATAATAGTCATTGATCGGACGCCACCAGAGCCCCCTAAGTTTAATTCACTTAAACCAGCTATTGTATCTGGAGATAAGGTTACAATTACAGGTGAGACTGAGCCAAAGGCCAAAATTGAAATTATTGTTCAAGGAACAATTGAATTGCAAGTGACCGCCGAAGCTGATACACAAGGAAAATTCAGTCAGGAAATCAGCGATTTGCCAGATGGCTCGTACCAAATAGGAGGGATAGCAGCTGACCAATCGGGGAATATCAGTCGACAGGCTAATGCGATTCCATTGATTATTGATAATACCCCTCCTCAAATTGATCTTGTTTTGGGGGAAGTAAGTAGTCCCCCAGGTTCATCCAACCGAATGCAAACGGTTCATAAGACCCCAAATGTCCGACCTCCTGTTCCCGTCAAGGTTACAGATGCGGGAGGAATTGCTTTTATTGATTTGTATCTTCTTGAGGGGACGACATCAGTGTCATTAGATGGTGGAGGCAGTCGTCGTAATGCGAGCGGTACTCGCTCTATATCAGATGTCATTCTTCCATTGGAAGGGCGGAATTTAATCACAGGTGTTACCTATACTGCAAAAGTTGTTGCCCGTGATCTCGCCGGGTTGAGAGCTGAAAATTCGCTTCAATTCATGGTTGATGCTCGTGCCCCTGATGTGAATCCTCCTCAGATTGCGTTTGTTTCGCCTTCAAGTGAAGGGATGTTGACAGCCGACCCGAGACTTGAGTTAAAGGTTAAGCTAGCTGACAATGAAAGTGGCTTTAATATCGACAGTGTTGATTTTGTTTCTATTGTTTTAAGTGATGCTGATGCTCAGTCAGTAGTGATTAGTCAATTGTCCAAATCCAGCAACGATATCAATTCTGTTTTAATTACCACTTATCCAGCTGTTGATCTGGTTTCAGGGCGCTATACCCTTAGTGTCGAAGTCGTTGATATTAAAGGAAATACCCAAAGTAAAGCGCGGACTTTTCAAGTAATTGGTAGCCCTCCGACCGCAGTTACTATGCCGAACCTGAATCGTTTACAAGGAGGTGAAGAAACTGATGGTTTTGAGTATGTCTTAGTGTCACCGACAACGATTGATGGTTCTCTTGATATCGCACAGTTGCCTGGAGGAGGAAGTGTAGAAATTTATGTCAATGGTGATATGGTTATCCGTGCGAATATAGATGAAGCAAGTGGGAATTTTGTAACAAACGTTCCGCTTACTGAAGGGAAGAACGAAGTCACTTTAGTCGTAGTCAATTCTCTTGGGCTTAAGGGAGAGCCCTCTGCTCCTAGATNTTTTGTTCTGGATACGTTACCACCACAAATTGAATCGCTTGAACCTGCGGATGGGTCAACTGTCGGCAATGTTCTTGAAATNCGTGCGATTGTTAAGGATTCGACAATTGTTTCCTCTGATGTAATTGGCATCAATTCTGAGTCAGTACAGTTATATATCGATGACCAATTGCAAAAGATAGCTTATGATTCGATTACTGGTCAACTCGCTTGTTCAATTAATGAACCTTTTGCTAACGGAGCAAGGCCAAAAATCCGAGTTAAGGCTGCTGATAAATTTGGCAATAACGTTGAAATTGAATCAAGCTTTGAGGTTGAGGTTGATCTTCCTGATACTGTCCCTCCGGTAGTATCAGGGATTAGCCCTAAATCTGGCAGCTCACTTAACGCAACAGATTTAAGCCAGCCTGATTTTACCTTAATGGGTTCAGCTTATGACACTGGTAGCGGTCTGGCCGAAGTGCAGATTCGTCTTGATGGCAGTATTGTTAGTTCAAAGGTTTTTCAAGCTAGATTACAAACCATTGCAGGAGATGAAACAAAAATTCCTGCTGGAGTTGATATTGGTACGCTTTCTTTCGTCCCCGAAAAATTGTCTGAAGGAGTCCATGTATTGACAATTTATGCTAGGGACAAATCTGGTAACGAAAAGATTACTAACTCCAAATTTGTTGTCGATACATCAACTGAAGTTCCAATCTTAAATCCCATTTCATCGCCGCGTAACAAGCGTTTAGTGGATCTTGAAGGGAAAGCGGAACCTTTGGCTTCAATTAAAATTATTGTGAACGGAAAACCGACAACAACGCTTATTGCCAATGAAGATGGTAACTTTGTTCAGCCCAAAATTATACTAGTAGCAGGTGAGAATCGGATTACAGCTGTTGCTACAGATGCGGCTGGAAACGTCAGTGAGCCGTCTGAAACGTTGCCGCTGATTGCTGATGTTCGACCTCCGATAATTGGTAACCCGCAGCCGGTTCCTGGAAGTAGAATTAAATCCAAGGTTATCAAAATGTCTGTTGAACTTACTGATAATCCGGGAGGAGCAGGCATTAATGAGTCAGCATTGCAGTTGGTTCTAGATGGGAATGTGCAGCTATTTGAGTTTACATATGATGGTAAACATCTATCTTATGTACCTGCGGAAGACTCAAATGAGTTAGCAGAATTGATGGAAGGGACGCACTTCTTTCGGGTAATAGCTAGCGACGTTGCAGGAAATACAACGACGTTTGACTCCGGTGATTTTGTGGTTGACTATACGGAACCAGAGATTAGTGAGATATTGCCTGAAACCGGAGCTGTCTTATCTAATGATCAACCTGAGGTTAAGGTGGTTGTTCAAGCTAAAGATCTTAGCTCTGTCAGCATAAGTATTGTGTCTGCAGATGGCAATCAAGTGCCTGTAACACAGGATTTTGACGCGATTATTGGGCAATATAGAGCCAAACCAGATGCGCCACTCGCTAATGCTAACTATACGGCAACCGTCAGAGCGGAAGATATTGCTGGTAATGTTAGCGAGGGGCAAGTTCAGTTTGCAGTTGATACGGCTGCTTCTGATGAAACACCCCCTAAAATTGTTCCAAACTTCCCTCAACCGGGGGATGAGGTGAGCACAACAAGTATGTTGGCCATTGATTTTCAGGTCTTGGATTCCGATGGTGGTATTGATTTTGAAAACATGGCAGTTGAAATTAATGGAGTTGTTTCTAATGATCTGTTTGGGGAAGGTAGTCCACATCGCTACGATCGCGGAACTGGTTGTGTTGTTCTCTTTGGGCGACTTCAACTGGAATTGGGAGCATTAGAGGATCCATTGGAACTTGGAGCGTTAGAGGATCCATTGGAACTTGGAGCACTGGAGGATCCATTGGATGCTGGTGCGCTAGCGGAACCTATGGATTTAGGTGCACTTGATGATTCAATGGAATTCGCTGCTCTAGAAGATCCTCTCGATTTGCAGGAACTAAATGAACCATTAGACTTGGCTGTTGGTTTAAATACCTTGAGCATAACTGTAAGTGATAGTTTTAGTAATGCAACGTCATTTGACTTTAATTTTGGTGTCTCACTTACTCCTCCGGTTTCACCGGCGATAAACCTAGGTGGTAAACCCGCAAAGATGGCCGATTTGAGGATTAGCAACGTCAGAATTTCCGAAAAGAAAATTGTGGCGGGTCAAGAATTTACAATTAACTTCAATGCTAGCGAAAACATTGCTGCTGCGTTTCTTGATTTCTCTAGTCTCGACACCACAATTAGCAGTAAGAAACGGCCTGCTTGGGCAAATGCAGACGTTGGAGGTCTTGGTGGTGGGCTAGGAGGTGGTCTTGGTGGAGGCCTTGGTGCGGGCATGTCTCCTGAAGTATTATGGGATGTTGTCTCACAGCTTGCTGAAATTGAGCCGGGTATTATTCCCCAGAAATTGGTAAAACTCGATTTTAGTGAGATCCAAAAAAGGCTGTACAACGTTCCCGCTAAATCTAAGCGTTATGAAGCAATGGCTAAAGTAAGTAAAAACACAAAAATCAAAGGCGGGGCAAAAACTGCGAGTTTAGTTGTTCTCGCATCTCAAAGTTCGTTTGACTCTGAGGATATTTGGATACCTTTCGAGAATCCGAAAACGGATGGTAAAAGAAGTGGTAATCGTTTTAACAACCGCGAGTTGGTAGCAGAAGTATCTGTGGCTCAAGCAAAGAGCAAAGGTCTTACGTCCGCTTTTGATATCGTTATAAACAATCGTGGGCAAAATAAGATCTATACAAATTCACCGGAAATCCCCATGAGTGGTCAGATTGCTGATTATAATGGCAAAAAAGTTGAAGTGGAGATTTTCGTTAATGATAAACCAATGGGCATTGTTCCCGTTGACAAAGATGGTAATTTTGAAATTGATCGTATCTTACTGAAGTCGGGTGTTAATAAAGTTACTTCTTTTACAAGAAGTCGCGCGAAATTACAAAGCCCTGCATCACCTGCACAAACTGTATTCTTGGATCGTACTCTACCTAAGATCAAATTTGTCAACTTACCGGATCAAATCGATCAACCAAAGATTAAAGCACAGGTTAAGTTCAGCGATAATAGTAAAACCTCAGCTGAATCAATCACGCTGATGGTGAATGATAAAGAACCTATTGAATTACCAACAGATAAGAATATGATTACCAAAACGATTTCTTTGAAGGAAGGAAAAAACAGCTTGGCTTTATCGGCAGTTGACGCTGCAGGTAATGTCAGCAAGACCTACAAGGCAACGGTTATAGTAGATAACAAACCACCTGATGCTCCTCCTGTTACTTTGTCGGGTAGATTGACTTATTCAGGTAATGAAATTGTTGTTGGTTGGACAGCTGATCCAGATGCTAAATACTATAACCTTTATCGCTCAGAAATGCCGATTACAGAACTTAAAAACGTTAAGCGAAGAAAAGGTAAACTGCGTAAGACAGAGTTCACTGATTCTGATGTTGATGTTGGTACAACGTACTATTACGCGCTAACGTCGATCAGTGCCTCTGGGGTTGAATCACTATCGCCTTCAGAAAACCTGAATGTGACAATTTTGTCAGCACGGAAGGGAGGTACTGCGGTCATGGCTAATGGTACGCGTATTACAGCAAGTTCCAANTCAATCTCAAAAGATTCGACCATGTATGCCGCAGTCTCAATCGAAAACTTAATTGATAGTGACGTGCTGGGTTTTGCTGGATCAATTGAAGGCACCATATATCGTTTTTCTGCTGTATCTCAGGATGGTTCCGCGTTTAAGTCAAAGTTTGCTAAAAGTGCTAAGGTTACTATTCCTTATCCATCATTTGAATCATCAGATGATTTGAGTGTTTATGCTCTTAGTAACGGCAAGTGGAAACTTAAAAAAGTAAGTAAGGTCGACAAGAAGCGAAAAACCTTTACTATGTCCACATGGTACTTCGAAACGTATCGATTGGTAGAAACAGCTGCACAAGCAAACTCTTGGGATGCGAACAGAGATGAGGCTGTTGACATTTTGGATCTAGTCAGAGTTAGTAATGCTTTCGGTGCTAAGGGGTTCGATGCCTACGCAGATGTAGACAGGAGCGGTGCTATAGATATTCTAGACTTGACACTCGTGGCAAAGCATTTTGGTGAAAGGTATGATTCTGTAGCAGCAGCACCGGTTATAAAGCTTGTCGCACCTCGTGCGGATATTTCAATGTCTATCGAGACTATTGAGGCTGTGAGTTCACTTGCGCAGGTTTCATTATCTATCAATGTTGTATTGAATGAGCAACTCAAAGGGTTTCAGTTTGATTTGAAGTATGATCCGAATTTACTTGACGTTATTGGTGTTGAAGAGGGTAATGTATTTCAAGGATCTAGCTTTTGGGTTGAACCGCAGTTATTAGATGGAAGAATTGAAAAGGTTGCTTCGGTTGAAATTGGGAGTTCAGATGAGAGTGTCACTGCTACAACAGCCAAAATGGCGACTGTTACCTTCCAACCCAAAGTGGATATTAATCATGCTTTGAAGTCTATTCACTTAGAAAACCTTAAGTTGTCTGATTCCAAGGCAAGTTTAATCCCAGTTCGTATAAAGTCGATAGATAATCTGAACCAATTGGTTGACTCAAACCTGAGTTTTTCGCTTGGTCAGAATTATCCCAACCCGTTTAACCCAGAAACATGGATTCCATATCTTATAGAGGAGAATCAGGCCGTAACAATCCGGATCTACAGTGCGGCGGGTAAGTTGGTTCGTGAGCTTGACTTAGGATTCAAATCTGCCGGAAGCTACATTTCTCGACACAAAGCGGCTTATTGGGATGGTCGGAACCTACGCGGAGAAGAAGTCGCCAGTGGTATTTATTTCTATGAGCTTGANGCTGGCAAGTTTAACGCAACAAAGAAGATGATTATTTTAAAGTGATTCAAATACGAGTGTAGCTTGAATTAAATCTTGATAAAAACTCCTCAAACCGATAGAATCTGGTTTGGGGAGTTTCTATTATGGGAGATATTTTATGGCTAATGCAGCAGTTATTGGATATGGTTTCGCTGGTCGATGTTTTCATGCTTACTTGATTGGCTTGGCGGATGGACTCGATGTGTACTCGATTGCCACCAGAAATCCGGAACGGCGAGCCGCTGCGGCTGAGAATTATCCTGATGCTGTTATTTATCAAACAATTGATCAAGTAATTGCAAATGATCTGGTTGATTTGGTAGTACTTGCGACTCCACATGATACTCATGCTGAATTAGCAATTAAAGCAATGGATAACGGTAAGCACGTTGTCACCGACAAGATTATGTGTATGAATACCGCTGAGGCTGAAGCAATGATTGAAGCTAGTAATCGAAATAATGTTCTTTTAAGCGTTTTCCATAATCGGCGTTGGGATTGGGACTATACGACAGTTAAAAAAATAATCGATGATGGTTTGCTTGGGACGCCATACTTGTTTCAAGTTGCTATTATGCGTTGTGGAGCCCCGGGGGGATGGCGTGGCGTTAAAAGTCAAAGTGGGGGTATACTTTTCGATTGGCCGGCGCATTTTGTCGACCAGGCGTTGCAACTTGTTGATTCTCCCGTCAAAACAGTTTTCTGTGATATTCATTACGATCAGCACTGGGAAACGGATATTGGAAATTACGCCAATCTGTGGCTTAGGTTTCAAAACGGTGTCTTATACCAAATTGAGATAGGNAACCTCGCGCGANAAACGAAACCNAGATGGTATATCCAAGGNAACCTTGGTGGATTAGTCAAGNATGGTATTGATCCTCAAGAACCTGCGATGATCAATGGTAACATTGATGCAGCTGAGCAATATCCTGAAAATTANGCGCAGGTTTCAACGGAAGTTGNTGGTAAAGTGGAGGATCTTATTGTNGAGCCTGTAAAAAGTTCTTGGAGAGCTTATTATCAAAANATTTCCGATGTACTAAATNATGGTGATGAACTGATTGTGAAACCTGAACAGGTTTTGGAAGTTATGCGGGTTTATGATGCAGCCATGGCGTCTTCTAAGTCTAATGAAGCAATTCAACTTTCGTAAGTTACTTGTTTGCTAGTTTTNGGGGATGGAAATACAGTNCANTTGAAATTTTTGATAAGGGATTTTTTTGTGCTCTTTTTGTTTTCTGAATGTCAAGGTCTTAACTTGAAAAATAATTGTCTTAGAACACAACCAAAAAACAAGCTGAAAATTCNACTTTGCTTNNTTTGTTNCTTGGTNNTTGCNGCTTCATCTATTGGTCAAGAGCCAGCAGGCTTGGGCGAATTGCTCAAAGACTATGAAAATCAACGGNTATTAGCGGNGATTGATCGGGGGCTNAATTGGCTNANGNTGCAACAAGGTGTNAACGGTTTATTCCGTGATCATCCAAGAATGACANCACTNGTAATTAGTGCTTTTCTCAAACATCCGACAGGGAAATCNTCAGNTGGGACGGAGTATTCAGATGAAACTCCGTTTCTAAAAAAAGCGATTACATCANTGCTTGAGTTCTCAAATCANGAAGGTAGTATCTATGATGNGGAGAAACTACCTAGATCGCCGTGTTCTGATACGTCCTTTGCCATCATGGCCTTNGGATTAGTCAAGCAAAAAACTAAAGGAGAAAACCAAANAGGAGAATATCAGAAGTATATTAATAAGGCTAGGNACTATATTAAGNNTCTACAAAATAAAGTCAACGAGAATGACAAGTATTATGGAGGTATTGGTTANGGGAGTCGTGAAACAGTTAATGACTTGTTAAATCTTTCGTTNGCANTACAAGCTATTAGGGAAAGTGAGAGTAAGGAGAGCTATNAAGATGATNCTATANTCTGGGACAGAGCCCTNACTTTTGTATCAAGATGTCANAATCTAAGTGACANAAACGATCGNGANCAATGGGTAAGTAATGGGCCTNATGATGGAGGTTTTGTGTATGCACCAAGTGGTGAAAGTAAAGCAAACANNAAGGCTCCTACATCTTATGCTAGTATGACATACACGGGACTTTTGTGTTTGTTGCTCTGTGAATCTTTTGATAAATACGACGANATTGATAGGTACGATATNCGTATTACAAGGGCTTTTGATTGGATAAGCCAAAATTATTCACTNGAAGGAAATCATGGCATGAAAGGCCGACAGGCAAAACATGACCTGTACTATACTTATTATATGATGGCAAAAACATTAAGTCTTTTTGGCGAAGATACGATTAGTGATTCACGAGGTAACGAACACAAATGGTACAGAGAGCTTTCCGCACATTTGATGCAAGAACAGGTGGTTGAGGATGCGTCCAATGAACAACTTGTCGTTGGCTACTGGAAAAACTCAGAGGGAGGGTGGAGAGAGAGAGATACCCTTTTAACAACTTGCTATGCAATACTAGCACTTGAAGAAGGTTTCCCAAAACAGAAATAAAATTACAGGTTAAGATTTGATTGACAATTGGTCTAAATACGATATTTTGCTCTTTTCTATTTGTTTTTGATGAGTGTGATTCGGCAAATCCTTTGGTTAATTCAGAAAGATTTGACCCTTCAGTTCCGAACAAAGGATACTTTGGCGTTAATCTTCATGTTTAGTNTGTTAGTTGTTCTTGCCTTTGTTTTTGCCATTGGACCAGTTTTTCCTTTTGATTTGGAAGAACGTAGCAAATTAGCAGCAAGCGTTTTATGGATTTCTTTTACTTTCGCTGGAATTATTGCATTAACTCGATCTTTTGATATTGAACGTNCAGATGGTGCTATACACATTATCCGCTTGGCGGGGGTTGCCCCCAGCAACTTTTATCTTTCCAAGGTTTTGAGTAATTTCATTTTCTTGACTGTATTGGAATTCATACTCACTCCGGTTTCACTCCAATTTGTTGAGTCACTTGATTTGGTATCTGCAATAACTTTGTTTAAACTATTGGGGATACTCAGCATTGGGACATTAGGTCTTTGCGCTGTTGGNGTGACTTTATCAGGGATGGCCTCNGCTACAGGTGGAAAAGAGAGTNTACTTTCTGTNTTACTTCTTCCGTTGGTAATTCCNGTTATTATGGCAGGGACAAAGTGTACGGTTTCACTCTTATCGACAGGATCTCTTCGNGACNNTTTCTGGATTACATTATTAATTTTGTATAGTCTNGTGTTTTTGACGATTTCATATCTACTNTTTGAATTTGTTATCGAAGGTTAAAAAGTGANGAATGCTAGCTTNACTCCATTTGTTGGTTTCTTGGGGGCATGTGGCTTGTTTTGGNCNATATATCTGGTTTTTGGTTATGCNGTAGTTGANGAAACGATGTTGGAGGTCCAAAAAATTTTTTATTTNCATGTCTCTTCAGCGTTTGTCGCCTTTACTGCATATGCGTTTACTTGTGTTTGTAGTATTATTTATCTTATTAGAAAGAACGATAAATTTGATGCTCTTGCTTCTGCTTCTGCAGAACTCGGCTTGGTGTTCTGTACCGTTGTTTTGGTCACCGGACCAATTTGGGCAAGATCTGCTTGGGGGACTTGGTGGAACTGGGAAGCACGGCTTACAAGTTCCCTGATTCTTTGGCTAATGTATATCGGTTATTTTATTTTACGAGCNATGTTGGATGTCGATCTTAGGAAAACATACTCGTCTGTNNTTGGAGTGNTGGCGTTTTTGAANGTTCCGATAGTATATTANTCGGTAGAGATNTGGCAGGATCGATTACATCCTCCGACTAATACTAAAAGCCAACTGCCACCATCTATGACAGAGGCTTGGTTGGTTTCATGGNTAGCATTAACTCTGCTATATGTTTTTCTCCTTATTTTGCGAACTCAATCNATACAGATGAAATCACGAATTGATGCTCTTCAGTTCGATCAGGTAAATAGTTAGCTAGAGGGNTTGGAGGGGTGATGCCAAAAACTTTTTTGCTCATAGTTCTGGGTGTATTTGTTCTTTTTNTCGGGNTGTTTGTATTNGGTGATATACCAATGATCATTACATCAGACGAAGTGTCNATNGCCTTAGGCGAGTCAATTGATGAGGCNGTAGGTATNCCNATTGTAAACGAGGNCNAGNTAGAAATGCTAGTGAAACAATCAGTTGCAAAACTGGAACANCGCCAAGCNAAACGCTTAAAGTACTTGGTTTCGGCTTATTTCGTTATATGGTTAATGTTTTTCGTTTATACTTTTTGGCTCGTTCGAGTGCAAGNGGAATTGTTAAAGCGTCTTGAACTAGTTGAAAAGTCTCGACAAGCCTAATCTNNCGTATGTTGATTGTTTGCTGGCCNNAAATCTATCATTTTTCTNAATATTTGCTATGGCGAGGTATAAATTGAAACAAACTATTCCAGATAATACTGGNCATTTTGGTGAATTTGGTGGACGTTATGTTCCTGAAACCTTAATGCCTGCTTTGCTTGAACTTGAGGAAGCATACATGTCAATCAGGGATGATTCTGAATTCCAAGCGGAGTTTGATTATTATCTTTGTCAGTATGCTGGTAGGCCCAATCCTCTTTATTACGCTGACCGGCTGACAGAAAAACTAGGCGGAGCGAAAATTTATCTAAAACGTGAGGATCTCAACCATACCGGTGCTCACAAGATTAACAATGCTNTGGGACAGATTCTCCTCGCACNAAGAATGGGTAAAAAGCGAATTATTGCTGAAACTGGAGCAGGGCAACATGGTGTGGCGACGGCCACAGTATGTGCTAAGTTCAATCTTGAATGCGAAATTTATATGGGAGAAGAGGATATTCANCGGCAGTCCTTAAACGTTTTTCGTATGCGNTTGATGGGGGCAACGGTGACACCTGTTACCTCAGGTTCACGGACACTAAAAGATGCTGTTAATGAAAGTATGCGTGATTGGGTTACCAACGTCCGGACTACTCATCTATTAATTGGGTCTGTTGTTGGGGCACATCCATACCCGGTTATTGTGCGAGATTTTCAATCTGTCATTGGAAAGGAGACTCGTGAACAAATCCTTGAGCAGGAAGGACGTTTACCTAATCAAGTAATTGCCTGTGTGGGTGGTGGAAGTAATGCTATTGGTATTTTTTATCCCTTTTATCATGACGAATCGGTGGAGTTGATTGGGGTTGAGGCTGGTGGNGAGAGTGTTTTAAGTGGTAGACATTCTGCCTCGTTAGGTGCCGGAAGTGTTGGCGTTTTTCATGGTGCTAAGTGCTATGTACTACAGGGGAAAGATGGGCAGATTACCCCTGCTCACTCAATTTCTGCGGGGCTTGACTATCCTGGGGTTGGTCCTGAACACAGTTTTTATAAAGTAACTGGTCGTGCCAAATATGTTTCAATTGAAGATGGTGAATCAATTGAAGGTTTTAAGTTGTTGTCAGAAACTGAAGGTATTATTCCTGCTCTCGAAACTTCTCATGCAGTTGCCTATATTGCTAGTATAGTACCGCAAATGAATCCATCTCAAATTGTTATCCTGTGTTTATCTGGGCGTGGTGATAAGGATGTATATACAGTTTCTGAAGCACTCAATGTCGAATTGTGAGGTTAAGCTTGAATAGAATTGAAGCCAAATTTAGAGAACTGCAAAATAATAATAAAAAGGCGTTTATGCCTTATATATGCGCAGGAGATCCAACACTTGACCTTAGTCGTAAACTGTTACTAACACTTGAAAAAGCAGGGGCTGATCTAATCGAATTTGGTATTCCTTTCTCCGATCCAATTGCTGATGGGCCAATTATACAAAAAGCAAGCGAAAGATCACTTTGTAACGGGACTTCGATTGATCAAGTCCTTAATTTGGTGTTAAACCTTAGGAACGAGACAGATATTCCGATTACGTTAATGGGATATTATAATCCTATCTTTCAAATGGGTGTTGATACATTTTGTGAGCGGGCTATGAATGTTGGGGTTGATGGTATAATTATCCCGGATCTGCCCCCAGAGGAGGCTGAGCCTTTACTTGAAGCTGTTTCTGGTTGTGATCTCGCAACAATCTTCCTTGTTGCGCCGACAAGTACTTATAAACGAATCGTTAAGATTGCTGAACTTAGTAAAGGGTTTATTTATTGTGTTTCTGTTACGGGGGTAACGGGTGTTCGTGATGTTATCTCGGTTGAGGTTAGGTCAATGGTTGCAGAAATTCGGAAGCATACAGAAAAACCAATTTGTGTAGGCTTCGGTGTTTCCACACCAGATCAGGCACAGCAGTTGGCACAGATCGCAGATGGTGTCATTGTTGGAAGCGCGATTGTAAAGATCATCGAGGAAAATTTGGATGATGAGTTGGCGATGCTACTGAATGTGGAAAGATTTGCTGAAGGGCTTTCAAAAGGAGTTAAAGAAATTATTGCCTCTTAGAATTGGTTGAGAACCAATTTGGAAAAAAACAGAGATGTCTCAGCAGGCATTGAATCGTGGGACTATAAGTTATGTTTTGGAAGTGTGGGGATTGGCGTTCATGATTCAGAGGTCAATTGTTGATGCCATACAACCCAAACAGAGGCTTGTTCCATGATCCTTCGTTTAGCTAAACTTTGGACGACTTTTGTCTTTCTATTGTATGGCTATTTCTAACTTGCATTGAAAACAACTCAGCACCTAAGTTTTCAAATCACTGAAGTCGCTGCTGTCAGCCTCCCTAATATTGTATGGGGTTACCCCTATAGCCAACTGATTTTATCGGATGGCTGATTATTGGTCGTTTTGGAATCCCTTATCTAGATGCCGAGTGGAGTTTTCATGGTGCCCATTACTACATTCCTTTTGGGCCTTCTTTGTAGCATAAGTTCTTCGGTTTTAGCTATAGTTGTATTTTAGCACTGATTACCTGTTAAGATAGCTGTACTGATTTGAGTTTATAGATCCGTTTATTGAGGAGTCTGTTAGTATAGGGGCGATAAATTAGATATCTCTTTTTTGTGGTACTGTGNTTGGGAGTTTGTCAAGGAGGGAAGAATTATTGGGTTGTGTGTGCCGTTTGCAACTAGTAATACCAGTTAGCAGGTTGCTTTGAGAATTAGTCGTTGACTCTATCGGTGAAGATGTAATCCTTTGTAGGCCAGGACTTGATCGATAAGGTTGTTTGCCATTGTTGATTCGCTGAATAGGTGTTATAATTTCCTCGCTTCGTGGTTGCTTGGCCTTTTTGAAAATCATATGATGTTATATGGAGCTTCTTACTATTTTGATCTATATAAAGAAATATAAAATTAACTGGTCGAATAGGTGTTTTTTGCTTACCTGCATATTGCGGGAGCTAATTATCTTGTCGATTTAAAGCTCAATTTAGGTTTTGTAACTGACTTAGATCAGATAATCCGTCATGTTTTGTATCGCGTATGTCACAGTCGTAGGTAAGATAATGTGTTTAATGTCGATATGGCACCTTATTGCGTTGGGTACCTTTAGCAAGTTGTTGAAGTCTATGAAAACCCAATTTTTTAGCTGGTGTATATATTAACTAACACTAATTTAAGAGAATGACAAAGACGCAATTACGTTAATATGGTTGTAACCAGTGGGAAAATCTTGCTTATTGACGATGACGCTGAGTCACTCAGGGTGTTGTATGAAGTTCTAAGTCGTGGCGGTTACGATGTTGCTTGTGCTGAGAATGGATATGATGCGATTCAAATAGTCCATAGGGGTGTAATTTCATTGGTGATTTCGGACTATGATCTACCTGATACTACGGGGCCGGAATTAATCCAGCAAATGCGGCAGATCTGCCCAAACCTATCAGCAATCATCGTGAGTGCAAACCGGAGTTTGAATGTCAAACTAGAGGCTTTTGAAGCTGGAGTATACACGTTTATTGCAAAACCTATAAATCTTCCGCAAATCTTAAGATCGGTGTCTCAAGCGTTAAGTTACAAGCGGAGTGTAATCCAAGTTAAGAAGTCGNTTTTTTTTCGCTGGACGAGAACTATTAAACTCAAATAATTTGAAGGGTTTGAATTGAAATAAGAACAATTTTCTGGTCTTGGTTCAACGGGCTTTTGTTTGGGGATTTTAGTATGAAATGGGTTGAAAGGCGACTTCGGCTAAAGGTGATTGCAAAGTCGTTACTGATAAACTCTAATAGCAAAGGAACAGTTTTTTTATTGACAAACTGATTTAAGATTGATAGAATTAGTCTGCGTTTTTGCGGGAATAGCTCAGTGGTAGAGCATCACCTTGCCAAGGTGGANGTCGCGAGTTCAAATCTCGTTTCCCGCTCTTTGGGTGGCGTAGCCAAGTGGTAAGGCGGAAGTCTGCAAAACTTCTATACGTCGGTTCGATTCCGACCGCCACCTCCATGNCACGAAGACTTAGGGGCGGTTAGCTCAGTTGGTTAGAGTACTTGCTCGACACGCAAGGGGTCACAGGTTCGAATCCCGTACCGCCCATCGTATTTATTTAATTAGAGAGCTGGAATGCTCTCTTTTTTTATTTCTGGTGTTTGCTAGTATTGTATAAGGACGCGTAAGCGATGAACACTCAAGTTTTAACTGAACAGGAAGAATATCTTTACCGAATAAGACACTCAACAGCCCATATCATGGCTTATGCCGTCCAACAACTATTTGATGATGGGGAGAAGGCTGTCAGACTTGCCATCGGTCCGCCGATTGACAATGAGTTTTATTATGATATGGAAGTGCCACGTCCAATTACCCCTGATGATTTTCCAGAAATTGAAAAGCATATGAAAGCCCTAATCAAGACAAATGAACCTTTTATACAGGAAGATTGGGCCTTTGATCAAGCACGTGAGTGGTTTGGTGAGCGTGACCAGAAGTTCAAGTTAGAATTGATTGATGGATTGTCGAATCAAGACACGGATTCAGCCGGTGAGGGGATTTCAGATGATGGGGTTTCTGTTTATCATTCTGGTAACTTTACTGATTTATGTAAGGGACCACATGTCGAAAAAACGCGCGAGTGTCGGCATTTTAGATTACTTCGAGTTTCTGGGGCATACTGGCGTGCGGATCAAAATAGAGAGCAGTTACAGAGGATCTATGGTACTGCCTGGTCAACTAAGGATGAGTTACGAAATTATCTACGGATGCTTGAAGAAGCTGAAAAACGCGATCATCGTCGGTTAGGGAAACAATTGGATCTGTTCCAGACACATCCAGAATCAGCTGGTGCCATCTTCTGGTTACCGAAAGGTACTATTATTTACAATAAACTTGCTGAAAAAGCGCGGAAGCTCTATCAAAATGAAGGTTACCATGAAGTTAGAACGCCACTAATCTACGATAAATCGTTATGGGAAACATCTGGNCACTGGGAGCATTTNCGTGATGATATGTTCACTTTTCCCAATGAAGTAGGTGATCCCTCAAGTGGCCTCAAGCCAATGAACTGCCCTGCTCATATGTTAATTTTCAAAAGTAAACGCCACAGCTATAGGGATTTACCTTATCGTCTANATGATCAAGGTGTCTTACACCGAAATGAGGTTACGGGNGCTTTGAGNGGNTTGACACGTGTTCGCCAGTTCTGCCAAGATGATGCCCACAATTTTGTGATGTCANANCAGATTGAAGANGAGCACAATCGAATCATNGGTTTGATCCGTCGAATCTACAAGNCCTTTGATTTGCCNTTTCGAAGTGTTCTTAGCACACGTAACCCAGATCANTTTATAGGNGATACTGCNGTCTGGACCGAGGCAGAGAGCGCACTCGAAAATGTCCTTAAAAACAATGATCTTGATTTTGAGATCAATCCGGCNGATGCTGCATTTTATGGTCCTAAGCTCGACTTTTACGTNAAAGACTCCCTCAATCGTGAGTTTCAGTGTGCAACGGTTCAACTNGATTTTCAATTNCCNGAGCGTTTNGATCTGACATANGCCTCNGCTAGTGGTANTATGGAACGGCCGGTTGTGATTCATCGTGCGCTTTATGGTAGTTTNGANCGNTTTATTGGTATTATTATTGAGCATTATGCGGGTGCTTTCCCNACNTGGCTTGCTCCAGTNCAATGCGTTATCATGACGATCAGTGAGCGTTTTGTTGCATATGCGGAAGAAGTGCATAATCTCCTNAAATCTCAACAGATTCGTGTGGAGTTAGATAANCGNGATGATAAAATTGGNGCTAAGATTCGTGACGCTAGATTGCAGCAGGTACCGTACATGTTTATCATNGGGGAGCGTGANGTTGAGAATCGGACTGTTTCGGTTCGTGTGCGGGAAGAAGGCGATATTGGTGCTATGGATCTAAATGTTGCCGTTGAACGTNTTNGTGCTGAAGCAGATNTTGATTTTTAGGTNAATAAGCTTNTTTTTTGCTAGATATTGAATAGGTTTAGGTAATCTTCAATACGTTCTTTNTTCCTAATTTGAATCAATTGGTTTCCATCTATCCAATATTCTGGAGGCCGCATCTTTAGATTGTAGTTTGAACTCATAACTTGGCAGTAGGCGCCAGNNTCCCAAACAGCTAAACCCATTCCNTCGAGTGGTGATGCCAAGAGNCGNTCNTTAGCGAGAAAATCAGCTGATTCGCATACTGGACCTACTATNTCAAATGTCTGGAGTTGACCTTTGCAGGGTTCTATTAAATCAATATGGTGGTAGGCGTNGTAGAGACTTGGNCTAATTAATTCAGCCATACTNCCGTCGATGACTACGAAGTTCTTATTTCCATTTGNTTTTACACCGATGATTCGGTTGACNAAAATTGAAGTGTTTCCAACAATAGATCTTCCTGGCTCAATAATTAGTGAAATATGTTNGTTTNCNAGTATTTCCCGTATTGAATTGATTAGNTCAAGTGGTGTTGGTAAAATTTTACCCTGTTTGTGATAATCAATTCCCAAGCCTCCCCCAATGTTGAGATACTGTAATTCAAAGCCTTGACTTCGGATAATCTCCACGAATTNTAACATGAGAACAGTCGCNTCGTAAAAGATTTNTGTTTGTTCAATTGTAGATCCAAGGTGGCAGTGAATACCCACTAAATTTAGTAAAGCACTTGATTTNATAGAATCCAGAAACCAGTCTAGTTTGTTATTTTGGATACCAAACTTTGAATTCTTAATTCCTGTTGAAACATAAGGATGAACTTGGGGGTCNATGTCTGGGTTAATCCGAATGAGAACATTCGCTCTTTTTCNGACTCCNTTCGCTGCTTGTTGAATGTGTNGNAGGTCGAATTCACTATCNANNTTTATTAAGACNTGNTTNTGAATTGCATGCATCAGTTCTTCGATGGTTTTTCCNTTGCCNTTTAGTATTGTTCTTTCTGGTTTGAAATTGGCTTTAAGTGCGANACGGAGTTCGTTACCNCTGACCAAAACTGCGCTGCTNCCCANTTTTTGTAAATGCTTCAGAATAGCTAAATTGTTGTTGGCCTTGACGGCATAGCCGATGATGGCATCAAGNCCTTCGATAGCTTCCGAATAGGCATTATAATTANTGGTAATTTGTTGCTTACTATACAGGTAAAATGGGCTTTCAGGGATTTGGGACTGAATATCCTTGACTTTTAACTGATCGCAGTAAAGATAACCATCTCGAAAGTAAAAGCTCATAAGATTTCCTGTTTCATTATGGAGTATAGATTTGTATCATAATGTTATCATCTGCATTTTGATATAACCAGAAATTTCGTTATTTTGTTTGACGTTGACATCATTAATTAAAAGTGATAGTATTCCTTGAGGACTGTTCAAGAACGTAGGAATATCGTGAGGCTTTGCTTAGAAAAGATTAAGTTTAGTGGTGAACTGTTCTCCCTCATTCTTTGCGTTGGATCTTTATGGGGATGTGGGGCTGGCGAGATTGACAATTTCGCTGGTATTCGCATAGAATCAGAACGTCGTTTGGGGCGTATAGAGGTTCTGATTATCTTGGTAGATTCGCATGGTAATCCTTTGATATGGAACGGTAGTATTTTATCACCTGGTATTGGTGCGAATGCGCTATCCGTTTCGAAATTTATAACTCAGGTGGATCTGTATTCATATCGAGGAAATGTGGCTAACATAATGGTTTACAGTGGCGAACTTCAAAACCTTCGTTGGTCACATGCAATTGGTTCTGATATCAGGTTAATGGCGGGTGAGATTCCGATTAGGCTTATTCAGGAAGATCCGACTCGGGATACTGATCTTGGTAAGATTACGGTGACTATAGAGACCGATAAACAAGGGCCTTTCTCAGACACGCTTCAGAGAATAAGAATGTACTATTGATTTCGCGGTTTATAATTTTACTTGGTTTTTGGAAATGCAAGGATTGGTTCAACAAATAAAGGAAATAATAAACGAGACGTGTAGTGAAGTTTTGGAGAAGATTGAACTGGAGGAGAAGGAGATCGACTTAATGGTCGCTGGTTTAAACTTGCTTGAGGTTCAGAGAAAGCGGGGACAAAATGCTTCCACTCATATGCCTGTTAGCACGGTTGATGAGAAACCTAACCTTCCAGAGAGTGCCAAAAAACAGCTTACTTCTTACGAGCTGCAGCGTCCTAAGAAGCCATTATCTTATGTTGTTGCTCCCGATTGCCAATTTGATCAGTTCTTTAAAGTGCGAGGAGAGGCTTATTTAGCTTTTCGACTGACATCTAGTAGCGATCAGAATCTTGAAGAGATCNCATGTTATAANCAGTTTTTTACTCANGTTCCTGAATTCTATNGCCCGTTGAATCTAAAACCTGCTGTTTACGTCTTGGACGTTAATCATTTTCTTCAAGTTTTCTACGATGAGATTCGGAATATTGAAGGNTGTATTAAATATCAGGANGCNGAGTGGAAGGTNGACCAAGCCGAAGAGGTAAAGCATGAATCGTATCGGTTGATGGCTCGATTAATTGAGGAAATTCTCTCCGGTTACGATTCNGAGCAACAGGTTTCGCCCAAGATTTTAACCGTCACTCCACCAACACGTATAAGGGTGCGAGCTATGGGAAAACCACCAGAAATTGTCTCGGTTGATGAAATCGATCAAAAAGAGGGCAAAATTTTTTGGAAACAGACTGAGGTTATGTTTGATTGTTATCTTGAAAAGGATGTTCATGCTATTTTCCCAAATGCCACTCTTGAGATTATTAATTTGGATTCACTGAAAGAAATGCAGACAGAGCTATTGAGATGTGAACATGGACAGACTTTTGAAAATTGGCGTGCCTGTAAGATCAAAACCCAGGAGCTTGGTGAAAAATACAATGTGGAGCTATTAAAACAGTTACAGGAATTGTTTCCTTAAGCTTTTTTTAATGCTTATTCATGATCGAAGTTACCACCATTGGAATGGNCAGCTCAAATCAGGTCGTGTAAGCTGCTGGATAGTTATTGCCAGAACTGAGTTGAAAATATTGGCTCAACGGAAGTTTGTTCGTTTTATTGTTGCTATCCCACCTTTAGTTTATTTGGTCGTTCATGGTGTTTTGGTTTATTTGGTGAACTACTTTCCTGAATCAACTGCTCTGCTGACAATTGATCCGGAATTCTTTAAGCAATTTCTTATGCGAAATCCAGTCTTNCCAGGTTTCTTTATTGNCTTGATTGGGGTATTCTCCGGGGCAAACTTAATATCAAAAGANCTGAGACATAATGCTTTATCGATTTACCTTTCGAAGCCAATATCTTGGACTGATTATCTAATTGGGAAGATTTCTGTCATNGTTNTTTTATTGCTAATGATTACTTGTATTCCTTGTTTGCTNCTTTTTATTGAACATTCCNTGCTTAGTAAAGATTTGGNATTTNTTCTGCAGAATTATTGGATTTTGGGNNCTATTCTAGTTTATTCGTTGGTTNTTATNTTTCCATTGAGTTTGNTAATTGTAACGTTTTCNTCGCTCACGACGGACATGCGTTACGCTGCNGTATGGTTTGTTTCTGTTCTTACTGGAACNCCGATACTTCAAGAAATTATTGAGCAGACCACGCGCAATCGGCAAACAGAGATTATCTCAATTTGGGGGAATTTTGATATCCTNGGNATACNGTTGTTTGGTCTCGCATCAGAATCCAAAGTAACGTGGATNTGGTCTGCNGCANTTTTGNTGATTATGATAGTGGTGTGCATCTGTGTTCTANGGAGGCAATTGCGTCTCGTTCATGTTAGAAACTAATCTCTGTTANCTGTGTTAATCATAAAAATGATAANGNCAAATGNGTAAAANATATATTTATGCAGNATTTATTTNGGTTGGCTAGTTCCAGTTTAATTGGNGAAGNTTNTGAATCCTGCTTTAATTGAATTTCCTNATTTCTTNGAATCGGAAAGNTTAGTTATAAGATCTCCTAAATTTCATGATGGTNAAGAATTGCATAAAGCTATTTGCGAAACATTCGACGACCTCAATACTTGGATGNCTTGGGCAAAGGAATTGCCAGATGAAAGTAAAATAAAAAANTTTGTTAAGAGTAAACGNTCNGCTTTTTTGNAGAGGAAAGATCTTGTTTTTTTGCTTTTTCTTAAAGGAACTNAGANTTTAGTAGGTAGTAGTGGTCTACATCCNAAAGATTGGAAAGTACCAAAATTCGAGATAGGATATTGGTGTCGAAAAAAGTTCCAAAACCAAGGTTATATTACTGAATCGACGATGGAAATTACAGCATTTGGGTTTCATCAATTAAATGCCGAACGGATTGAAATTCGTTGTGATTCAAAGAATGTGAGAAGTCAAAAAATCCCTCTTAAACTTGGGTTTTGCCTTGAGGCTACACTAAAAAATGATATTAGATCTAATTCTGGAGAATTGCGTGATTGTTTGATTTTCTCCAAAGTTAGAAGTGACTGTAGACCAAGTTTTTTTGAAACATAATGTTAGTTTGCAGTATATTCGTTGGATTTTATAGCTGGCCAATGAATGTTAGCTGAAAGGAAATGCAGTAAAAATTGTTTAGCAGAAGCATACAGAAGGAATATATATGAGAAGCTCATCAAACAGTAATTTAGTGTTGGTAAGAGAAGGAGATGTTGTAAAGATTCAAAATGGATTTTGTCAGGTTTCGTTCAACTTATCGCAAGGTACATGGGATTATGCAAATCAGAAAATGTTTAAAATAATCAGAAATGCTCATATGGGAGTTGTCCTTCAAGATGGAGCTATCCTGTCCTCTAGAAATGCTTCTAAACGAGAGTTCAGGGCAGACCCGGTGGGAGAAGACGACTTTGGTTTGTATCAGCTTGTTACATTTTCTTGTGAAGCAGACCAACATGAGGTTCGAATTCACCTTCATGTAAAATGTTACCAGACCCAGCCGCACATATTAATTAGTATGTCGATGGAGAATTTCGGGGATGATTCGATCTACTTGGCACAAGCTTCTGTTATTAATGTTTCGCCTTCAAAGGACTTGATTGGAGGAGGGCTATATCTGGGTAGTAATCCCGAAAATTATCATGTGTATTTAAATACTTCTTCCATTTCATCTTATGGGGTACAGAGAGTTTACAATGGATTTAGTATGAATCAGGACAACTCCATCCATTTATGTTACGATGGTGCTATTTATGATGTAGAGAGCAAACAGTGTATTGTATTTGGTTTTATTGATGCCAAAAAATGGTGGTCGTCGATTGAAATTGGTTACACTGAAAAAGGCACAGAAGTTCAAGAGACGGAACATGGAATTGATTGTTGGTCAGCATTCCATCATTGCGAAAACTACGAGTGTGCAGCCAAAACGGAAATCGATTTTTCGCCTTTTTACCTTAATTTTGTGGATGAGGTAACTGTTTCTTACCAAACTTATGTAGAAATGATTGCCCAGAGAATGGGAGCGAAGACACAAGATTTTGTCTCCTCGGCTTGGGGAATACACCCGGAGCGAACTAAAGATCAGACATTATCCGATTCTGTTGCGAAACATGCTGACTTGATTGCGAGAAACAATTTTTTTCGCTCGGCTTCTGATGGAGGTATTCAACTTATTCAATTGGAAAACGGATGGCAAGAGAAATTGGGAGAATATCAAGTTGATGACGCCCAGTTTCCTAAAGGAATGCAGCATTCGATTGACTATGTTCACAATACAGGATTAAAGTTTGGGATTGGAATTATGCCGTTTTGTGTCTCTGTCAATTCTGAGATGGTCGAAACTCATCCTGAGTATTTCCTTCATGATGGGCAGGGCCGTTTAGCAGAGATTCATCTACATGATATCGATGCAAAGGTAGTCTTGTTTGATGTTTCACATCCAGATGCCCAAAGGGAGATTGAGCAAAACATCAAGACAGTTATAGAGGAGTGGGATATTGACGTTCTTAAGGCTGATATGCTGGCTTATTTAATTGGTCCAATTGGAAATTCAGGTGGTTTTATTTGGCACGATAAAACCTTAACAAGCATCGAATTGTATCGGCTGGGAATTGACTTGATCAAACGTTGGGTTTCACAAAGTGTTGATAAAATAGAGTTCACTGCCTGTAATATGCCATACATGCCAAGCATCGGAGTTATCAATCAGAATCAGGTTTTACTGAATCAGCGAAAGCAAACTGCCAAGTATGTTTGGGAAGACTGGACTGAAATCAAACAGCTAATTAATGGAGCTATTAC
>PBXZ01000011.1:0-7783 GCA_002729415.1 Candidatus Poribacteria bacterium
GTGTCATGACATAGAGCTGGGCTGAAACAGACGTTTCCACAGGTACCTTCCTAGCGTCACTTTANNAAAGTGACATCAAACCANANACAAGTGAATATGGAACTAAGCATAAAGCTATGCTAATCTGAAGAAGGGTATGCGCATAATCAGGTATATAACTCAATTAAGGAGAGGATATTATGAAACTGCGAGATATGATGTTTTTGGTTATTGGTGGATTACTGGTTATTTCTGGAATGGTCTTGAATTCACTTCTTAGTGGAAATGCAGATGCACAAGAGATTCAAATTGAGGTAGCCAAGAGAGTCACAGATGATAATTCCCGCCATATCAAAGGTTTGATCAAAGAGATTCAAAAGGAAATCAAACAGGGAGAAATACTAAAACAGCTGGATGATTATAAGAACTCTCAGCAGGAAGGGATCCAAGACCGCTGGTTTAGGAGGCAAGACAGACGATGAGTAAGGAACGTCCCAATATTCTGTTTTTGATGTCGGACGAACAAAGATTCGACCATCTCTGCAGTGTGAACTCGGTCCTGAAGACGCCCCATTTGGACCGACTTGCCGAAGATGGAGTTTTGTTCAGCAGAGCCTATACGCCGAATCCATCGTGTGTTCCTGCTCGAGCAGGAATTTTCACCGGAAAGTATCCCCACCAGTGCAGTTCTCCGACATTCATCACATATCTTCCTGCACACGAGAAAACTTTCATGAGTTATCTTCAGGAGGCCGGATACTATACGGCGGTAATTGGGAAGCAGCATTTCGGAGGATCGGAGATTGAACACGGATATGACTATGAGGATATCATTGACAGCCACGGTCCGACACCCCAAAATCCAGAAAAGGATTCATACAGCAGATGGTTGAGAGACGAAGGATTTGTCCACCGAAATGAAATGGTCGAAAGCCATTCAGAAATCCGGCACTATGCTGATTGGAAAGTAGATCCAAAGTACCACGTGGATCACTTTGTGGGTGACCGTGGACGGGAATGGCTTGAGCAGGGAATGCCGGATGATCGGCCCTGGTTCTGTTGGATATCGTTTCCAGGTCCACACAGCCCAATCGATTGTGGGAATTTCCCTCAGGCCAAGATGTATGATCCTGCGGAAATCGATATGCCGGAGACGGACTTCGAAATGCTGGAGAAAAAACCGCCTCACAACTCAAGACGCCACGGCGATCCCCCTCCTTCGTTTGAACCGCTTACCAACGAAGAGATTCGAATGATTAGGCACGCCTATTATGCGAATGTGACACTGATCGATGAGAAGATTGGAGCGATCATCGAAGCTTTGAAGNCCAGGGGCAAATATGAAAACACCCTGATCTTCTTTGCCAGCGACCACGGCGATTTCATGGGCGATTTTCAATTGCTGGGCAAAGGTCAGAACATTATGGAAGTGTTGATGCGAATTCCCTTTATCATCAAGCCACCCGAAGGTGGCGCTGTCAGGAAGGTGGAGTCCTCACTCGTTTCGGCAATTGATATTGCTGCGACGTGCCTCTCTGTTGCCGGGGCTGAGCTACCTGAAGATATGGCTTCGCGGGATCTTTCCCGCTATTGGCAGAGCACGGAGGATCTGGATGACCGTGATGCGATTTACATGGAAGCTTCCGGCATTCGCTGCATTCGGACGCGAAAATGGAAGTACTCTCACTACTTCAACGAACCATACGGCGAACTGTACGATCTGGAAAGCGATCCGTGGGAAAAGGAAAACCTGTGGGACTGCGAGGAGCACGTCCTGATAAAGCACGATCTACAAACACAATTACTCAACAAGCTAATCGAGCTAAGCCCACGATCTCACATTCCCTGGAACAAAGGCGCCCCACCCCTGTAGACCTGGGCCACGTACCTGCCCTGGCATCCAGATCATTTCCATTGCCGAACNAACCACTGTAAAAGTAGACATCGTATTGGATGCCGAGCTGAGATTGGCTCCGGACCAGAAAGCAGGAATCGTCCACAGGCTCAACATACTTGAAGTGAACAATTGCACTGGCTCGAGCGACACGACACAAAGTTTCACTACGTCGNACAGGGGTAGTAAGATCNAGCCTATAATGACGGGCAAATGCCACGGCATCTTTGAGCTCAATGACTGTGCTGCAACCAAATGTGAACATGGTTCTCCTCCTAATTTTGGGCATAAAAAAGGCAGACCTAGATCAAGATCTGCCATTGGTTAATGAGTTTTATGGGTTAATAGATCACACTTCAGGTAGGGAGGATATAGCACCAAGTGTGCTGGGGGAGAGGTATAAGTACAATATCCATTTAGCTTATGGTATAGTGGGATGAGATTCTTAGAACGAAGGTGGGTTACTCAAACGTTCATGTCTTTATCTCACTTCTAACATACAACACTTACAAATCGACGACTTAACCAAGCCAAAACCTCAAAAATCTGTATGGGGCCGCATATCCTCTTTGTTTGCTAGCTGACCCTCTCAGCATGCGCTCCTGTGTTTTTTGGATAAATACGAATTTCCGAACCAAGAACCTGCTCCGCTATTTCAAGTAATCGGGGATGGGCAAAGAGAGGGTAGAACCCTTCCAAATGCAATTCTGAACGAAAAATTGTTGGCACTTCGTCCAGATAATTTTCAAACAGATGTATCAAGCGGGTTTCAAATGGACTGTCTGCAAATAGATCTGTAAGTTTTCCCTCTTCCAATGGTCTTCTTGCCAGCGTATTGACCAGAATCTCACAGTCACGTTTTAGAGCCTCCAAACAGGAATCTTCCAAAACATCGTGAATGATGGCAAATCCTTGATTGTGAAAAGATTCAATAATTTTGTCCATGATCAAATGAAAATTTTGTAGGTCCGAATTCCGAGTGATGGACCAATAATTGCCCAAATTGATCCGATCACATAATCGCCCAAGATTAATCCCAAAAACAGTGGGACGAATCGACGGTGCATCTGCAAGCCCCCCTGCTTCATAATGAGAAACTTGAATAACCATGCCAACAAAAATGTGAACCAGAAGTACTCCATAGCGAAGCTGATCGCAAGTGAATAGCCTGCTGGGTGAAACGGCCACCATAAGAATCGCATGCGCAAAAACATCATCCCAAAGGTCAGCAAGGCTCCAATCCCCATGAAGCTGATTTTGGTTGGGTTTGGATCCGTTGGATCCTGAAGCCAGCGTTGTAATCGATTGAAAGATTCCCAACCAACCCAGCNCTTAAACCCTCCAGCCTTGGCAATGGCNCCGTTTCGAAAAGTAATATCCAGATTTGCCCAGAATGTCGTAAGGATTCCAACCACAATAGCAATTAACATGGCCACCCAAACGCCCTTGTTGCCGATTCCCGTAGTTTCCGCCATTTTGAAAGCTTCAATTTGGTTTGGCATCGGATGGTTGCGGTAGCCTCGATTGAACCAGTAGAACATCGATACTATTGTCAAACTAGAGGGATTAAATTGTCTCGTTCCACCCACAGTTGCCATAATATCGTGTGGGTTGACGTACTTAATTTCGTGAGGTGTGCCGAATTCTGCTCGAACACGGGTGATAGCGATTGAGAGTATGAAGTATAAACCGAAGAAAATGATTGCTACCCACAAGCTCATTCCCGCCAGATTAACAAAAATTCCGATTAAGGCGAGTGAACCGATCAAACCGATGAAAGCCCAGCGATAAGGCATTGGTTCATCAGAATCACTGAGGTCCGTTTCCATGCCAATTATCTTGCGAATGACTTCGATCAAGTGGCTGCGTGTCACCCAAACCGCGATGAAAAAAAGAGCGATCCAGGAACCGGATGCTTGATCATTAAGTGCCGGGTAGTGCCTTGTACCAAGCGCGTATCCAACTACTCGCTGGACGGATCGAAGTAAAAAGAAAAACCAGCATGAAAAGGATAAATCAAGCGGCAGAAAAAAAGCCAGNCCAATCATAAATGGGTACATCGAAATCCGAACTCCCTGCAAACCGCTCCATGGTCGTTCAGTGAAAATGTGATCCCAAACTGGTCTCATTTTGATATATGGAATACTCGGAACTGACGGACTGAGATAAGCAACCCCATTGATCAACCCAATCGCAAACGCAATCGTAAAACCAATCCACATCATTCGATCTCGGAGCAGTTTGGTTCCCATGTCTTCTGAGAGCTTAAGTGGCAATTGGATGATAGGATAAGCCAGTTTTTCCTGTTCTGTCCATTGCTTGCGGATAATGGTATTGATACAAAGCATTGAAAACATCATCAACAGGAACAATAATCCCCATAATAAAAGNGGCTTAATCCAGATGGCAACATTTCGCGCTATATAGATTGAAGATTCCCCTTCGTAAAACCCTTTCAAACTGTATAAATCGGTAATGGTTAACCAACGTGGGATGTAGTGCCAGAAGAGGTTCTGCCATTCGTTTTCAGGGCTGNCGAACCAGAAAGGATGGACAATTGCACCGAACATGTTTTGCATAGTATCATGCCCGGCAAAGGTACATGAAAGTGCCACCATGATATAAACGGTTAAGAGTTCGGCTTGAGTTAATGCAGCGGCTGGTTTAAGATGCTTGATCAATAAATTCAGAAGGACGATGGCGAAAAGAATAAAGATAGGTTGTATGAAAAGTGGCAGGCATGACCCGTCAAGCGAATAATATTTCACCTCAACGAGCGTCATCCAGTAGACATTAACTGGTATTAGAAGGATTCCCAGTATTAAAGTGCGAGGAGTGACTTTGATGTGTGTATGGGGTNCTTCTTCGATTTTATTCTTTCTGCTCATTGCTACCTTGTTGGGAAAAAGTGTTGTGGTTGACACCAAATGGATCAAGCGACAGAGATGTATTGTCTTTCGTAATTAATTCTGCAATTATTCGGTCTTATGCACATTCCCATTTAGACCTCTCCTTTTTACAANCTCTACCAGCTCATCCGTTGGAATTTTGTCCATTAGTGCCCTTCTTTGTCCCTCGTCGTCTGGATATTTTTTTCGGTTGACTGGCAGATGCAATTGGCTTGGATCATCCACCGATGAGGTCGATGAGGTCGATGAGGTTAGTGAGTTCCTGTCTTCTTCGCCGAGGCTGTTTCCCACCGGTGAGGTCGGTGAGGTCGATGAGGTATTTTTTAAGTCCTTGCTATAGAGAGGTAACAAACTTTTTATCTTTTTATTAGTATCATGGTTAATTGTGCCTAAAGAGAAAGGTAAATGAAAAATAATTCTAATTTAGTTCTGAAGATACTGAGATCGATTCAGATTATTGGTGCCATTATTATGATTGGTGGTGCAGTTGTTGGTTTTTGGGCAGAAGAAGACGGGTGGAANCCACCCAAATTTTTCCATATCGGTATGNTGATAACCTTNTCTGCATTNCTTGCCCTTAACTATCTTGGTCGAAAAAAGAGTCAAANTGAAGATGCACCTGAGATAGATGATCCAGATCAAGAGTAACGGTTGAATCTATGACTCCTTGTNTAATTTAGGTGATTTATGNCGAAAGTTTTAATTAAAGCGTCTGNAGCTGCTCAGAGAATTGGTGTATCTCTTGTTAATCCNTGCTATAGCACGGTCCTTACCGCTTTACCANTTGTTNGCCATAGCTTCCGGATTAAANNGTAGTTNCCAAANNTAATCTCACGTTCTCCTTACAGCTAGTANTNGTNATNGAATTAAACANTTTTATTATTATTCGTNACTTTCCTNCTCCCTCCCTATGTAGATTTTGAGGTCTATTGTCTTTTCCAGTAACAGCATAAACTATCAGGTGTCATNACATAGAGCTGGGCTGAAACAGACGTTTCCACAGGTACCTTCCTANCGTCACTTTGTAAAGTGACATCAAACCAGAGAGAAGTGAATATGGTACTAAGCATGAAGCTATGCTAATCTGAAGACAGGGATGAGTATAACCAGGTATATAACTCAATTAAGGAGAGGATATTATGAAATTACGAGACAAGATTTTGTATATGTCATTTGGGGCAGGGTTGGTTGTATTAGGTATGGTATTGAACTCTTGTATGGTGAGTAACAATGCAGATGCACACTCATTTCTAAGTGGTCTGGAGAATGGATTTTTTAAGGATATTACTTGTAGAAATATTTATATAAGTCACGGAGGTGGTATCTCAATACATGATGAAATTACGAACAAAGTAATAGGTGAATTCGGTGTTAGGAATGGAAGTGTAGAATTACGAATAGTTGATAATGATAAAGAAGTATCTATGGGAATAGACGAAAACAGTGGAAGATTTGATTGCCTCAATAGTGTAGGAGAAAGTGTTGCTTTCCTTGGAGTTGTTAATGATGGTGGTGGTGCTGTCGTTACGAAAGACAAGTTTGGGTATAAGAGATAGGAGTGAAATATGAAACTACGAGATATGATGTTTTTGGTTATTGGTGGATTACTGGTTATTTCTGGTATGGTCTTGAATGAAGTTACTAGTGGCAATAATGGCAGAATGATATTTGGACGGATTACATAACAATAAAACTGTATACAAGCACTTAATGTTAATTATTTATTACTTATGAATACATTATGTTTATTTATATTACATATTAAATATGGATAACCTGATTTTAATAACACATAATTAACCTATATCTCTATGAATGAATAAGCTGTTTTAGTACCTGTTCTCTAGATATCAACAACAACCAAGTTAGTTCACCTACAGCCCCCAAGGAAAACAATAATAATATATATACATCAAACCATACCGCTAGCTTAGTGAGCCAAAAGCACTTGCTGCTTTTGACCTTCCAGCTGACTGGAAACTCCAGATACAAGTATAAATCCAGTGCGACTATTTTGAACTCTTGAGAATCTGGTCAACCCACTTGCCAGACACCCCAGCAATTCCCGCTTCCGCCAAGTACCTATTAAGAATTTTACCTGCATGATACGCCTGTCCAGATTGCCTCATGTCCAACACAATCTTTACTTTTTCATGAGGCAGGCCTTTTTCGAAGGCGTCCTGCAACCTGACTCCTACTTTGTCCCCCTTAACAACCAGTTTGGAAAGTGAATTGGCCACGTCGTCAACGGAAGGCTCATCAGCACCGGTAAGAGTGGTAAGAGTTATCAAGATCAGAAGGCATATAATCGTAAGTCTTACCACTCTTACCGGTCTTACCACTCTTACCACTCTTACCACTCTTACCACCAAAAGTCGCTAACTGATACTTACCATATTCAAATTTTTTAAGGGGAGCATCCTGTTTCTTAGATAGTACATACAACATCTTACTGACTGAACTAACGCTTTTTCCCAAGATATCTGCAATTTTTTTGGGAGATAACAGCTCATCATAGCTACGAAAAACCTCCATGATTTCTTTGCGCTCATTACTGGTTTCAATATCTTTGGCTTTCCCCAGCAAGGTCCATAAACCAGTCGATTCATCACCTTCAAAGGCTAGTGTTTGCTCATCAACGTCCCTACCTTGAATAAACAGTTTGCCTTGATCTGCTTCACGCTTGAAAATCATCAGGGTATCCGGAGCACCCTGCATAGCTGTCGAACCCGAAATTTCATCAAAAATGTTGTCCGGGTTAGTCGACTTGCGGGTATGATGAACTATCAATACTCCCAACTGCTGCTGAATGGCGAACTTTTGCAGTTCTTCGAGGATGAGGTATTCATCGTCATACAGTGTCCCGGAGTTACGTTTACTGCCCCGGGGCTTAATCCGGGCGAAAACATCAACCACTATCAATCGGGCCAACGGATGTTTATGGTACCAATCCTTGATGACATCCAACCCTCCTTCATGTAATTTGGGTAAACTTGTCAGC
>PBXZ01000012.1:0-23974 GCA_002729415.1 Candidatus Poribacteria bacterium
AAAACTTGTGTTGTCTCGCAGGCCAGTCGATGTATTCAGTAATTGCATAGGAAAGTAATTGATGATTTGTGCTGTCGATCATATAAACATTGTCGTTTTTGATTTGGAAAGATCCCTCGGTTTCTATACCAAAGTACTGGGATTTAAAGAAACACATAGAGCTTATCTGGAAGGGGGATGGGTTGAATCAATTGTGGGGCTTAAAGGTGTTCGGGCTAACGTTGCATATGTTATTGCTCCTGCTGGAGCTCCTCGATTGGAGTTACTCTGTTATGAATCACCTACTGGTGATAAATTGCCGGAAAATTCTCGGCCGAACACGCTTGGTCTTCGGCATCTTGCTTTGCAGGTGGATGACATTGATACAGCGGTTAGGCGCTTGAAGGATGCGAAAGCTGAACTTATCAGTGAACCTGTTGTTGTACCCACCGACGTTATCACACACCATGAGGGCCATAAAATTCTTTGCTATTTCCTTGATCCTGATGGTGTATTATTGGAACTTACGGAATATCGTTAGAATGCGATTCTTTTGATATTTAACTACCTGTAACTTGGATGGAATCGAAATAGATGCCAAAGTGAGGATTTGGTTTCCTCTAATCTCAATCTGTTTTTTTCCTCTGAATTTCACTACGGTTTTAGCTGAAATCAATGGATTTGGTATGTTCAACGTCTACTTTTCCATTGATGAGGCTTTGGGTTATCAAGATGTTAGAGATGATTTGTCAGAAGCTCATTTGGCTGGTTGTCGTTTAGTCACGCATTATTTCCGGCAAGAACACAGTCGTAGTACTGAAGATAAACCATTCTGGTTTGGTCTGGAAGATTGGCTGGAAGCAAATCCCGAGGCTGCTGAACGTTTGCAAACTTGGAAAAACAATTATGGAGAATCATTGGGTTGGAAACTCTTTTTTTACAGCACTTATTTGCTAGAAGCATATCAAAAAACTCAAGGTGGTTTAAAAGTATTAGTCGGAGAAATTTATGGGATGTTTCCATTGGATCAGGATGACGTTGATTTAAGATCCTTTGTTACTACTATCTTAGAGTTTGAGGTTGCCAATTGTCCAGACTCAATAGGAGGTTGGTATGTCGTTGAAGAACCCAATAGTTCGGCCAAGCGTTATCATCCAGCTCGATATGAATCAATTGTAGCATTAATTCAAGCCTCTGAGGCGGACATGGAAATATCGCCACGTCCAATTTATATTGATATTTCTCCCTATCGAAAACGGAGTCAGATAATCCCATTCCTGAAAAGTGCTGATGTCATCATGATTAGCCCAGATGCCTATATTTGGGCGCGAGTGCCACCGACGTACGTTGAAGAAGCACAATACGAATCTATCCATCATGCGATTAGATCCATGCGTAGTCATGCCAAAGCCTCCAATAATCTGGACGCGAGAATCGAGGCGGTACTTCAGGCATATGACTGGAACTCTAAAGGCCCACTTCAACCCAGTCACATTAATATGCATCAACAGGTCAATTATACTTTACAGCCGGGATGGGTAGACCGAGGTGTTTATGCTATAAGACCCCGATGGGAACCTCCACCCGATGGAATATGGTTCTGGTGGTGGCACGATTGTAAATCAAAAAAATGGACCCCTCAAGGTGATATAATTGAAATCAATCGTTGGGACAAAGGAACTGAAGGGGAGTGGGCAGAAGCCATCCAAACTGAACTTTCGAAGCGGCAACAACCTGTTCAGATTCGTGGGACTGAACGCTGGCAAGGAATCATCCATATCATCGGTGATGTAATTGTTAGTCGAAACGCGACGCTAATATTGGAAGCGGGGACAACTGTGAAATTTGCTACATGGGATCATTTTCAAAGTGGTGTGGATAGCAACCTTTGCGAGCTTATTGTTCGTGGGAAATTGCTTGTAGAAGGAACGCCTAGCCGTCAGGTCCTTCTTACCTCTGATGCTGAGAATCGCCGATTGTCCATCAGGCCACGAAGGCCTCGAAAAGCGGACTGGTATGGTATTCGAACTGATGGCACATCAGCTACCATAATGATTAAGAATTGCCAAATTCAATATGCAATCCAAAAGTAAGACATAGTCCGACTTAGTGTTTTCCTGATTAAACAAAATAAATATTGTCCATTGAGACAATTCAGAGGTTTGGATTCAATCGATTATGCCCTCCGATCTATCTGTTGGCAATCATATCAAACAAAAACGCGTTAAAATCCATATACTACTAATTGGTTTAGTCCTAGTAGGATTCAACAGTTTATGGGTATTAATGGGGACTGAGGTTTGGCATTCGACACAAATGACGATTGCCTCTTTGTTTTTTAATGCGGTTTTTAGTTTGCTGGTTTTGGTTTTAATCAATCTGGTTTTGAAGAAAATTATGCCTCGTTTGGTTATGTCTCAGGCAGATCTGCAAACCATGTATGTTATGGTTGTTATGTTGACTACTATCAGCGGGCATACGATGATGGGTTATTTGCTACCCGTTATTACCCATGCGTTTTGGTTCGCTTCACCAGAAAATGAGTGGAGACAATTATTTGGTCACCGCGTTTGGGATTGGATTGCTGTTAAAAATCCAGAGATTCTGCATGGTTATTATCAAGGAGAGTCAACGCTCTACACTTATGAGCGATTACATGCATGGTTGCCTATCATTGTCACATGGTCGGCATTCGTTATTGCGTTGTGGTTAGTTTTGCTGGCCCTAACTGTGCTGCTTCGGAAACAGTGGACTGAGAATGAAAAACTTAGCTATCCAATTGTTCAACTTCCAATTGCAATGACAAGCAACTCCAAGAAATTTTTTACTAATCACTGGATGTGGATTGGATTTGGCCTGGCTGGATCTGCTGAACTTTTGAACGGACTAAACTACCTCTTTCCTACCATCCCCTCTGTACCAATTAAAGGTTTGTCACTTGGTCGATTCAGTTCAAGACCGTGGAGTGCGATGGGATCTCTTCATGTTTCTTTTTATCCATTCGCTATCGGCTTAATGTTTTTTACTCCTTTGGACCTCTCTTTTTCTTGTTGGGTGTTTTACCTTTTGGGTCGCGTTCAATTGATCATAAGTGATGCAATTGGAGGACAAAACATCTATCATCTTGAACAACAAGCAGGAGCATGGATTGCATTCGGATTTATTCCATTATGGACAGGGCGTCGGTATTATTTACGATTGCTCTTTCAAAATTTTAGTAAACGTGATTCATCAGAAAACGACAAATTAGCAGGTCAAAGTGAACCCATGACCTACAGAACGGCAATGACTATAATGACGATTGGATTGGTGTTCCTGATTTTTGTTTGTCATCAAATAGGTATGTCACTTTGGGCAATCTTATTGTTTTTGATAATATATTTTCCAATGGTTATTGGTGTGACACGTATACGTGCTGAAGTTGGGCCACCCGTACACCAAATGATTTTTGTTGATCCTGGTAGAACAATGGTGGCGGCTTTGGGAACACGCCGCCTCGGGACAAATAACCTGACCGGATTAACTTTTCTGTACCCGTTTGTTCGTTGTTTTCGTGCGCATCCGATGCCAAGTGAATTAGAAGCCTTCCGTATCGCAGAGAGGACCCAGATTGGTTATCGTCAACTACAAATAGGTATGATTATAGCTATTATATTTGGTGTTTTATTCACTTTTTGGATTTATCTTCACGTTATGTACCAGATGGGAGCTGCAAGTAAAGCGCGTGGCTGGTTGGTTTACATGGGATGGGAATCATTTAATCGTTTGCAGACATGGATCGTTCATCCACGTAATTCCAATGTTGCTGAGGTCGGAGTAATAACCAGTAGTTTTTTGTTTACTATCGTGTTGTTGATCATGAAAAATTGCTTTTTGTGGTGGCCGCTTCATCCTGGAGGTTACGTACTGGTTACAGGCACAGGATTCTCTGGCTTATGGTTTACTGCTTTACTAAGTTGGATGGTCAAAGCTACAGTTTTGAAGATCGGAGGGGTACGGTTATACAGGAAAGCTGTTCCCTTTTTTATGGGGTTGATTTTGGGGGATTATACTCTTGGTTGTCTATGGAGTTTACTCGGGCTAGCTCTAGAGATGCCAACATATATTGTTTGGCATTAGTAGGTCGGCTGGGGATTGGCAGGATTAGTAGAATCCGACTGTTACCATATCCTTGAGGATTAACGGAAATTCAGGAAATGTCTTCAACCATACTTTTCGTAGATGATCATAACATACTTTATTGCTCAGGGACACGACGTGTACTGAATTCTCCCATCCGCCATGATGCTAACCCGTTGATTACGCCAGATCGACCATGGGAAACAGCTATTGCTTGGACTAGTGTATGCCGGAATTACCTTACAGGTAAGTATCAGTTATGGTACCAGTCATTTGCGGGTGACCGAGCAGACAACTCAACGCATCGATGTGTTGTCTGTTATGCAGAATCGGATGACGGTATTCATTTTATTAAACCTAATCTGAATCTGTTTAATTTTAACAAAATTAAGGATACGAATATCGTTTTGGTTGGGAATGGTGGCCACTCACTTCGCTATGCTAACTCAGTTATTATTGATTCAAAGGAAAAAGATCCAAATCGGCGTTATAAAATGGCCTATTTTGATTTTGCTCAGGACAAGAAAAATGAATATCCTGGGTTGTGTGTTGCTTTTTCTGCTGATGGTATTCGTTGGGAAAAATATTCTCGAGCTCCGTTATTGAAGTCGTCTTATGGTAGTTATGGTCAGGCAGTTCCATTTGACAGCGATCTAGATCAACCTTGGGATGTTCCTCTTTCGATGTCCGACGCCGTTGACGTGATTTATGATCCAAGGCGAAAGGTTTATGCTTTATATGGAAAGATGTGGATTGATGGGCCAGATGGAGGGATGTATTGGAAACATGGTATGGGACGGACAGAAAGTGAGAATTTCGTTGACTGGGAAACACCGGAACTCCTCTGTGTTCCTGATGAATCTGACCCTGCACACGTTGAGTTTCATACTTCTCCAGTATTTTTTTATCAAGATGTATACTTTTGTTTGAACCAGATTCTGAACAGGGATGTTCAGGGTGGTGTGATTGACATTGAGCTAGGGATCAGTCGCGATGGGATTAATTGGCATCGTCCATTTAGATCACATTTTTTTCTTAGTCGATCTGGTCATGACCAATTCGATGGCGGATCGATCTTCACCAATTCTACTCCTGTTATTCTGGATGATGAGATCCGTTTTTATTATGGAGGTTATTCGCAAGGCGCGACGGGAGCAGACGATTATAATCATGTTAGTGGTGTAGGGCTGGCAGTGCTGCAGAGAGATCGGTTTGCAGGTTTGACACCGGTCTCTTTGAGTGATCAATCTACTTTGAGAAAACCATTACAAAATATTGGACAAATCACTCTAAAACCGATTATTCTTGCCACCTGGGATCAAATTTTCCTCAATGCTGATGCCTCCTGTGGAACTGTTTGGGTTGAGTTACTAGATCAATATGGTAGGCGGGTAAAGGGATTTTCAAAAGCTGAAGCTGTTCCGGTTCAAGGAGATTCGCTGAGACATAAGATCAGATGGCGCGATTGTAAACTAACTGACCTTGACGGAGGCGCTTACTTATTACGATTGCATTTGGATGCGGCGACTGTTTATGCTCTTACGCTAGTGTCAGAATCCTGATACCATCAGTTATTAAGTCTTCTTTAGTTATTGTTGTCTTCAATTTCAATGATCTAAGTGAAGGTCTGCTGATGCAAAATGGGGGTATGGGTATGATACGAAACGCTTTTGACATCCGGATCAATTTTTGTTAAACTCAGTAGTAGTTTTGGTTTAAATCTCCTCTATGGTATTGGCTTGAATAGACCCCGCTTTTTTTTACTTGCCTCAATGATTGTATTTGCGGCACTAGCTCTGTTTTTAATCTTGGATTTGCATGAGAGTAGTAGTCCTTCTTCGGGGCCTCCGATACTGCTTTATTGTGCCGCTGGAATCAAACCTCCGGTGGAGATGGTAGTAAGAAACTATGAAGCAGAATATGATTGCAAGATAGATATTCAGTATGGAGGATCGGGAACGTTGTTGAGCAATTTGAAGATTGCTGGTATAGGAGATCTTTATGTTGTAGCTGATGAGAGCTATATCGAAATTGCTCGCCAGAAGAATCTGGTAGAGGAAGTAATCCCGTTGGCTGTGATGACACCGGTGATTGCAGTCCCTAAAGGGAACCCCAAGGGGGTCGATTCGATTCAGACTCTGATAGACGGCAACTACAAAATCGCTCTTGGGAATCCGGGTGCGGCATCAATCGGAAAAATATCAAAAAAACTGCTCACTGAGTCGGGGGATTGGTCAGCGATTAAAGAACATACAACAGTTTTTTATCCAACTGTCCCTGAAATTGCTAATAGTGTTAAGCTAGGTACTGTAGATGCTGGTATTGTCTGGGATGCAACGGTAAATCAATATTCCGATCTGGATCTTGTCCGTGTGCCCGAGTTAGAATTGGGACCTCAGAAAACGACAGTTGGTGTTTTAAAGACAGCGAAAAACCCAGCAACTGCCCTCCGGTTTGCTAGGTATTTAGCGGCACGTGATCGAGGTTTGATCCAATTCAAAAACTATGGATATGTGCCCGTTAGTGGTGACATCTGGAGAGAAAAACCCGAGATTCTGTTCTTTAGTGGTGGTGTTAATCGTCCTGCAGTTGAGCAGACAATTCAGAAATTTGAGGTACGTGAAGGAGTTAAAGTAACTAGAGTTTATAATGGTTGCGGAATTCTTGTTTCCCAAATTAGGGCCGGAGAAAAGCCTGATGCTTATTTTGCCTGCGATGTCAGTTTTATGACCCGAGTCCAAAGTCAGTTTGATGACTCGACCGATATTTCTGAGACTGATATTATTATACTTACGAAAAAAGGCAATCCAAAGCAAATCTTGGCTCTGAGGGATTTAGCGCAGGCAGGACTAAGACTTGGCGTGGCAAATCCTGACCAAAGTGCTCTTGGAGATCTAACGCGTCGAATGCTACTATCTGAAGGTTTGTATGACGATATAATTAAGAACGTGCGAGTGGAGACGCCCACTGCCGATCTCTTAGTTAATCAACTTTTAGTTGGCCCATTAGATGCAGTCATTGTTTACGAAGCGAATTGTGCTAATGTTTTGGATAACCTTGAGTTGATTCGTCTTGATTTATCATTGGCTAAAGCTATCCAGCCAATCGCTGTTGGCAGAAGATCGGGTCACAAACACTTGGCTCGTCGTTTGCTAGAAGCTATCCAATCGCCGCAATCTCAAATCGAATTTGAATCAATCGGTTTTCGGTGGATCCGAGGTAGAGACAAGGGGATTTGAGCTTGGAAATTGAGAGAGAAACGACGTTTCGTGTATCATCTGATGTTCCATTTCTCGCATCATTATGGATTATCGGAGGGGTGTACATTATATTAATTTTATCTCTCCTTATTGCTGATGCCTCATATTCAACACCCAGCCATTTTTTGAAAGCTTTGCAGTCTGAAGAGATCCGTTATGCTATAAAATTGAGCTTAGTTTCCTGTACTATGGCAGCTATCCTATCGTTGTGGGTCGCTATTCCGATTGGTTATTTGATGTCTCGCTATGATTTTCGTGGCAAAATCTTTTTTGATGCTATCTTGGACATACCCATTGTTTTACCTCCTTTGGTTATTGGTTTGAGTCTTCTTATTTTGTTTCAGACGCCTATTGGAAGAGCCATAGAAAGTAAAGTTACAATCACTTATGGAATCCCGGCAGTGATTTTGGCGCAATTTATGGTTGCTTGTGCATTTGCTGTTCGGGCTATGCGTGTGTCCTTTGATCAACTTGACCCACGACAGGAACAGGTTGCTCTGACTTTAGGATGTAATCGCAATCGAGCTTTTTGGCTTGTTGTTTTACCTGAGGTTAGGCATGGGATTTTAACTGCAGCTACGCTTGCTTGGTCAAGGTCCTTAGGGGAATTTGGACCGATCCTGATTTTTGCAGGGGCTACGCGTATGAGGACGGAAGTACTGCCGACAACTGTTTTCTTGGAGTTGAGTATTGGTAACGTTGAAGCTGCGGTCGCTGTTTCACTTTTGATGGTATTTGCTGCCATGATTGTTTTGGTCATAGTGCGAATATATGGTTTAAAAGGAGCAATCAAGTTCAACCAATGATTGATGTGGAAAATCTTTCGATCCGTTTAGGTGATTTTGTACTTGATAGTATTGATTTCCATGTTCCAAATGGTAATTATGGTGTATTGATGGGTAAAACAGGAAGTGGGAAAACTTCAATCATGGAATCGATTTGTGGGTTACTCAATACATCAGGTGGTACGATTAAGGTAATGGGACGCAACGTGACAAACCTTAAACCTGCTTCTCGGGGGATTGGCTTCGTTCCGCAAGACGGAGCGCTTTTTTCTACCATGACAGTTCGAAATCATCTTGGTTTTGCGTTGTCAATTCGCAAATGGGAGCGACAGCGTATCGAAAAGAGGGTTGTTGAACTGGCAGAAACGTTAAAAATCCTCCATTTGTTAGATCGAATTCCCTATCGTTTATCGGGTGGAGAACAGCAACGTGTTTCGCTTGGTCGTGCCTTATCATATTATCCTAATGTATTATGTTTAGATGAACCATTTAGTGCTTTAGATGATGAAACTCGTGAGGATATGTATAAATTGCTAAAGCTAATCGTTGATCAAATGGGCATTACCGTTTTTCATATTACACACAGTTATCATGAAGCACGACGATTAGCTGACAAAATATTTCGGCTTGAAAACGGAAAGATATTGGAGTGGGATAGTTGAAGATAACCATTGAATATTCGGCACAGATTAGACGTGCCCTTGGAGTCTCAGAAGAGACAATTGATTTGGAGAATTCTCAGAATTTACACGATCTGGTTTTGTATCTAGCGGAGAAACATGGTCAATTATTCAAAGATCTTATTTTAGATATGGAAGGGAATTTAAGTCGGATGATTCTAGCTAGTGTCAACGGTGTACAGGTTCAAGGAAGAACTTCAGCTGATTTGAAAGATGGAGATCTTGTTAATTTAATGTCTCCTATTTCTGGTGGGTAATGTTATTCCTTGGGAAAAAGAAATAGAAAATTTTGGGAGGGNAAAACAGGATAATGATCAGAATATCAGTTTGGGATGGNGGNCTTTCNGATAGCTACCTGCGGATGGTAACGCAGTTGGGAGCNAACTGCATCGATTTTGGGAATGACAAGAGTTTTCCTGGTGTTGCTGAACAAGGCTATCCAGATATNGATCAATTGCTGAAGATNAAAAAAAANATCCATACTTGGGGGNTGGAAATTAATCGTGTGACNTTGCCAAATATCACCGANAAATTTATGAACAATTTGCCTGGTGCNGAGGACGAACTAGAAAATACCGCGACAGCTTTAAGGATCTTTGCGGAAGCNGGTGTGCCAATTGCCCGCCAAAGATTGGCNGGAGATACTTTCCCTCAACTTATGACACGTTATCAGTCTGTACANCGTGGTGGTTACGTTTCCCGTGGTGAAAGTAGGGCTTTGACTAGAGGTGANCTTGAAACACCCAATTATGATGAGTTACAANAGTGGTGGAACCGTTTTTGCGATATTTACTCCACTCTTGTACCGATTGCTGAAGAGNGTGGTATCAAGNTAGCGATTCATCCCTCTGATGTNCCTAATCCTGATACNCCTTTGGGGGGNTTNGGNTTTCATCGTGTCATTGATGCCTTTCCGAGTCGAAGTGTTGGGTATNTGTANTGTGTTGGNACAAGNGCNGANTCNGGCGGNTCGTCAATCGTNATGGACGAAATTCATAATTACGGCCGNAAAGGAAGGATTTTNATGATCCATTTGCGTAATGTCCGTGCTAGTTTGGCAACAGCTGAAGCTTTTGAAGAAGTGCTGTTGGATGATGGTGATATGAATATGTTCAAAGTTNTGCTTGAATTGCAAAAAATNGGTTTTGATGGATGCTTGAATCCAGACCATATTCCGAANATNGAGGGAGGTNGCAGTGGTTTGGCCTATTCAATTGGTTATATTAGAGCTTTATTGGCAGCANTGGCAGCAATGCCTTAAGTATTATCAGTNGTTATTGATCAATGACTAACCAAAAGAAANTGTTAACTGAGCTNGATCGACAGATTTACGANTGGCAAATGTGGGTGCCGGAGTTTGGGGAAGTCGGTCAAGAAAANCTGAAAAACACTTCGATANTGGTTTCNCGATGTGGTGGTTTNGGNAGTGTCGTTGCCTATGAATTGGCTGCGGCTGGNGTTGGAAAGTTGGTTTTAGCTCATGCNGGTAACCTTAAACATAGTGATCTCAANCGCCAGTTATTAATGACTTATGATCACCTCGGAAAACCGCGCATTGAGTCAGTGCAAAGGANNCTTCGAGATTTGAATCCACACATGGAAATTGAGGCTTATGGTGAAAACGTCAGCGAATTAAACGCGNGNGAGCTAGTTTCTAAAGTGGATCTTATTATTGACTGTGCTCCGCTTTTCGAGGAACGTTTTGCNATGAATCAACAAGCNGTTGTTCAGGGCATACCTTTAGTTGAATGTGCNATGTATGATTTAGAAGCTCAGGTGACGACTATTATTCCTAAAGAAACACCTTGTTTGGCTTGCTTGTATCCAGNCCAACCACCAATTTGGACACGTGAATTTCCTGTTTTCGGTGCTGTNTCTGGGATGATCGGNTGCATTGCTGTTATGGAAGCCATAAAAATCATTGCAGGTTTTGGNCANACACTGAAAANTAAAATGCTGAACATAGATTTGCGATCGATGAAATTCCAGATCATAGATATTTCTCCAGNCTCGGATTGNCATATCTGTGGANATTTATAATTTAGNAAGAGAGTTCATTACTTTGTCAGANTACATTAATCCCTATNCANATTCACGTCGTTGGTTAAGAGGGAATTTGCATGGACATACCTGTTGNGGGAAATTTATGGANGCCGCTGTGAGCGGACANATCTATGCTAACTTAGGCTATGATTTNATGGCGATCACCGATCATAATCTCGTCCACGANTCAAATCAATGGAGATCNTGGCAGGAGCAGGTTGGCNTGGTAATTATTCCAGGTGAAGAAAACGGAAGTACTGATCATATTCTCGAAATTGGAGTGTCAGCGGTTACACCTACATCAAGTGAAAGTTATGTCGCTCGTGCTAAAACTTTACGGGATGCAGGNGGNTTNATCATNGGTTGTCATCCGCAAGAGTATCCAGATCGAGGAGAAAAGAACGTAAGTGATNCCGCCGAAATTCTTCANGGTTTTGAACTTTTCAATGGTCTTCGGGAGGGACGTGGTTTCGATGAGATGGCTAACGTCGATTTGTGGGATNAGATTTTGACTCAAGGNCATAAGNTCTGGGGNGTTGCCACGGATGATTTTCACTGTGCTCACATCACACCTGGACATGGTTGGGTNTGTGTCCAGATGCCGGAGGATGTTCCAGAGAAAGTACCTTGGAAAACNATTGTCCAGCAACTCAAAAAAGGCGCGTTTTTTGCCAGCACTTATTCTTCNTTTGAAGAGATTATCTTGGAANATGGNATTTTGAAGGTTACTACGAAACAATCGCGAGAGATCCAGATTATTGCGGATGGAGGTCAANTTGTCTTCCANGTTGAAGGTACAAACTTGGAATGGCGTGTCGAATCTAATTTGACTTACTTTCGGATTGAAGCGTTAAGCGGTGTNAAACGAGCATGGAGNCAACCGNTTTTTTCAACNNTTCATACATAATNATGCTGATTGACCTAGGTCTATTAGGTATTTAAGGATCCTATTTGATGAAGCGANTTTNTTCTGTGATCAGTGGNNTATTNNTTTTTTCTTGCTTATCGGCTTTTNCTTGCCGTTTCACTGTTCGTGAAGTNGGTTTTGCNGATGTTGTNCCGCAATTCTATNATTTATATTGTTATGTTNATAACCAAACTGAAGCTGGGATTATTTCTGCTTTTAACCAAAGTACCTTTACGTATTTTATTGACACTAATGTGAAGAGNAAAGTGATTAACATCGACCAATTCNGTAATCCACATCCTTCTNAATATTTTAAGGAATGGGANNCTGAAAAGTTGCCAACCGTTGTCTTNGTGTCACCAAATGANACTCCAATTCCTTTTCTGTTACCGTCANACAAAANTGGAATCNGGAGTCTAGTTGAACGGATAATTCGATCTAANATGCGGGATCAAATNATTAAGGCTNCCATCCAAACCTATGGAGTGGTTTTGCTNGTTGAAGGAAAAAATTCGGCNGAAAATCGGCAAGCTCATTCTGCGATTCGCNTGGCTATTGAACAAATCAAAGANAAAATNCCTGANATGCCTAAACCTGTTAGTGAATTACCAAGGATAATTACACTTTCGTATCAAAAGAGAGATCAAGAAAAAATTCTACTATGGAGNTTGACAGGAGAAATCGAATTGGTAGGAGGGCCTTTTGCTATTGTGTTGTATGGNCGAGGGAGACAGATTGGTCCGCTTATGGAAGGTAATCAGATTACAACAGCAAATTTNGTGAATACGCTATCGCTGATTGGGGCTGATTGTGAGTGCGGGCTTGACAGATCTACCATGTTGGGNACAATGATACCTCTCAAATGGGATCAATCAATGCAAGCTGATTTAGTCAAACAACTTGGGTTTGATCCGGAAAGCCCCATGATTAAGAACGAAATTAGTCAGATTTTGTCTAGAACACCTGTTTCCCCAGGACAAAGCATATCTGAGGATCCACTGTTAGGGTATACTGAATTTACAGTAACATTTGAGTCGGAGTCGGCCATTGAGTTGGTTAAGGAGGAGGCTGATTCTCTTGTTGACCCTGATATTCCAGAGTCGTTTGACTCAATTGTTCCGCCAATTTGGTTGTCGTTGATTATAGTCATCTTGTTAGGACTTGCCATATTCAATTCCGGAATCTTAGTATTTCTGCGAAAGCGGAAAAATTCCTGATGCTGATTTTAGTCCTAAAAGAGATTGTACACCGTAAGACTAATTTTCTGCTGAGCTTGTTCTCCATAATAGTTGCTGTTGCTTTGGTTGTATCTTGTTTTACTATGGGGGCAGCGTCTAAGCGTGAAACGAGTCGTCTCATGCGTGAAATGGGGTTCAACCTACGGATCATACCAAAAGATACAGATATGACAACTTTTTGGAGTGTGGGTTTTTCTGAGACAACTATGCCCCATGAGTACATTGACCGAATGAGCGATTACCCCGGTATTTCGTACGAACATTTAACAGCTACATTACAGCAACGGATTCGGTGGAAAGGGATTGATCTCGTTCTGACTGGTTTTTCCTCATCGATCACTGGAAAAAAAAAACCGATGGTATATGAAATTGAGTCAGGGAACGTCCATATCGGTTACGAAATTGCCAAAAAATTAAACCTCAAACGTGGGCAGGAAATCGGGATTTTAGGCTATCAATTTTTGATTGAGAGATGTTTGCCTGAAAGTGGTAGTGCCGATGATATCCGAGTGCAGATGCTATTAAGTGATGCTCAGAAAGTTCTCGGTTTACAAGGAAGAATTAATGAGATCCGTGCTATTGATTGTTTCTGTTTAGAACAGAGTGGAGATGCTATTGGAATGCTTCGTTCGGAATTGGAACGCATACTACCCGCGGCCAAAGTCACCCAAGTAAAAGCTGTTGCCAAAGCACGCAACGATCAGCGAAAAATGGCCAACAAATATTTTGTTTTTATCATACCTGTAGTAGTTATTGGTTGTGTTGTATGGTTGGGGATGATGATGATCATAAACGTACGGGATCGGCGCACAGAAATTGGTGTGATGCGCGCGCTTGGTTATGGTTCAGGAAAGATTTCGTCACTTTTTCTGGGAAAATCAGTTGTCATTGGTCTGATTGGCGCACTATTTGGCTTTTTGTTAGGTACAGGCTTAGCCTTGCAAATCGGACCTGAGATCTTTAAACTAACTGCTAACCAGATTCACCCGATATTTAGTTTGCTTGCATGGTCAATATTGATTGCGCCGGTTTTTGCTGCTTTTTCTAGTTTTATTCCTACCATGATTGCCATCGCAGTTGATCCTGCCGTTTCTCTGCGGCAGGACTAATCCTGAAATTATGATTCTACCTCAACATATATCTAGGAATCTTTCATGGGCAAGTTAACCTTGACCTTTTCTTTTGCTGAATGGTAACTTGCTAGTACAACTTCAACGGCATGTTTTCCCGCTCTGCCATCAACTATAGGTGTTTTTCCTTCGCGGATACAGTCGACAAAGTGGGTTAGTTCTCCTTCGACTCCATGAGGTACGCTGCGGTCGGGTACGATTTCCTGCCACTCTGACTGGTCAATTTTCTTGAGATAGGCTGTGTCTGTTTGCATATTTAATTTGAGAGATCCTTTTGTTCCGTCGATAATGGTGTCGTTAGTGCCTCTGGCGCCCATAAAACTCCCCCACCTAAGAATACCGACTGCTTCAGAATCGTATCGAATCAAGGTAATGGCATAATCTTCCCAGTCATCGTGTCCAGAATAACTGCCAACTTCTGCCGAAACGGTAATCGCTGTCCCGCCAAACCAATTGATGAGATCCGATTTATGTATTCCATTTTCCAAGAGACCGCCGATTGATCCGTACCAACTTGATGGGCGACTTCGTGGGCAACTATATGGTCCGGTATAATCGGTTTCAATGTAAACGACATCCCCGATTTCTCCTTGAGTGATCAACTTTTTTCCAAGTGTATGTACTGGATAAAAACGTAGAACCTGACCAACCATTAAAAAAGTATTTGCTTCATCTGAGGCTTGGATCATAGCTTCAGAATCAGCCAAATCAACTGAAAGCGGCTTTTCACAAAAGGTGTGGACATTCATTTTAGCCGCGTTGACCACAACCTCTCGATGTGCAGATGGAGGTGTTGCTACTATCACACCATCAACTATTTCAAGGAGTTGATGGTAGTCTTGAAAAGCTTGGATTTGGTGTTGTGACGCAACCTTTTCTGCTGCTTCAAGTCGCAGGTCTGCTACCCCAACAAACTCACAATTCTTAACTTTAGGAAGTGTATTGCAATGTGCTCCCCCCATTCCTCCAACTCCAATAACTCCGATACGAATCATAAGACGGCTCCTTAGGTAAGTTTATTGACATACATGTACTTTTATTGCTCCAGATTTTTTATCAGCGGAGATCCGAAAAGCTTCGGAAATTTCGGCTAATGGTAACTGATGTGTTACTAGTTTTGTAGCGTCTACCTTACCAGATTCTATTAAGTCGATACTTGCTTGAAAATCTGTTTCCATACCACTATAACCGTAGCAGTTAGATCCAGTAACGACAACTTCAGACCAAACGATTCGACTGAGTTCGACCTCCAGCGGCTTGTAATACCCAGCCACAAGTACAACAGATCCTCGGGGGCGAACAATTGCTAAGGCATCGTTAAAATTTTGTCCTCCTCCAACGGTTTCGATAGCAACATCCATCCTGCAACCGTCTGTTAGATCCATCACGTACTCTTTTAAATCGACTTTACTGATATCTACGATGTGATCCGCACCAAGTTCTTGGGCTAACTTATACTGTTGATTGTATTTGACAGTAATCAAGGTTTCTTTGATACCAGCAGCTTTGGCTACTGCTAGACAGAGCTGTCCTATTGTACCACCTCCGATAATTGCTAGACGATCCTGATATGATGCTTTGGATTGGGCTACCGCTCGGTAAGAAACAGCTAGTGGTTCGATTAAAGCACCTTCTTCAAAACTCATGGTATCTGGTAGCTTGAATAATCCTGAAGCGTGTGCAGTTGTATACTCGGCAAAACCACCGTGCATATTGTGAGAGATCCACTTCCGTTCGTGACAGAAGTTATAAAGGCCTTTTTGACAGTAGGAGCATGAACTGCAATGAGAAAAACATTCAATGACGACCTTATCACCGACTTTGAATTCCGTAATGGCTTCACCTATTTCGGCGACAATACCACAGGTTTCATGACCAGCTGCGAGTGTGTCGGATTGCGGCCAGTTTCCGAAGTAACTATGTAGATCGCTACCACAAATACCTGTCTGTTTGGTGTCCACGACCAAGTATCCAGCAGGTGGGGGAGTCATAGCGACTTCTTGGATTTCGATTTCTTGTATTCCTGAATAAATTGCTGCTTTCATTTTATCCATATGTTTTCCTTTCATGGCCAAACGAATTAGAAATTAAAAATACACAATTATAGCAAACATGTCCGATTTTGCAATAGTATGAATCATTCCTATTGCAAATTGTTTTGCCTCTGCTATAATTTCATGGTCCGATCCGAAATCCGAAATTGCTCGCCAGAGTTTTTAGAATAGGTTGTACTATATTGATTTATATACGGAGCGTATGTAACTTTCAAAAGTGAAATTGTTTAAATGAAGACGATAAGAATACCCGTCCAGATAGAATTGCCACTTGGTGTAGTTTCTGATTGGCCTGTTTTTTTACCTGTTGATTTTTCTCAGATTATTACTTCGGATCGACGAGAAAACCAGATATTGGATCTCTTTTCCTTACGTTTGTTTCAGCAGGAGAAAGATGGGACCCTGATACAGGTTCCTGTCCAGTTTACTCCTGATCAACCGGGAAGCGAATCAGGAAGGTTGGATTGGTTAGTTAACTCTTCTGAGAATAGCCAGCGGATGTATTTGCTCCTATTGGACTTGTATGATTCTGAAGCTACCATGCAAGGTTCCATCTTGGGTAACAAAGTTTTCGACGATGTAGGATGTGCAGTACCTCTACCATACTTTCCGAGAATGCAAGCTGTACCTGTACCTGAGAGCAAATTGTCTGTTCAGCGTGATGGTGCAGAGGTATTTGGCTACCAATATGGTACATATGGTGATCACTCAGCACGTCCCTTTTTCTTTCCTGTTATTGGCCCCTCAGGTAGGTGTCTCACACGGATTGGGCATCCTCACGATCCGGTTGGTCACCATCATCACTATTCAGTTTGGTTAGCTTACCATTTTATTAATGATGTCAATTTTTGGTCAGACGAAAGAACGTCTGGAAAACAGGTTCATCAGAGATTTTCTAGACTGTTTGATGGGCCTGTCTTTGCCGGTTTTGAAGCAGTTGTCGGTTGGCAAACGCCAGATGGCCAACCGATAATGAGAGAAATTAAACGCGCAAGAGTTTATCCTCAGTCTGATGACGAATTGTTGATAGATCTGCAATTCTCCTTTTCGGCGGTAAATGAGGCCATACAGCTTAAGAAGACATCGTTCGGTTTCCTCGGCGTTCGAATGGCAAAAAGCATAGGAGTTTTTGATGGTAGTGGACTAATACAGAATTCAGAAGGGGCTGTCAATGAACGGGAGGTCTTTCATAAGCCNGCGTNATGGTGNGACTATTCTGGACTCGTCACCGATNCAGTGAGGAACGGNATAGCCATTTTTGACCATCCTGATAACCCACATTATCCATCNCATTGGCATGTGCGTAGTGATGGTTGGATGTCACCATGTCATTTTCTTCATCACCACCATCAAATTGGTTCAGATGAAACACTACAATTGAATTATCGCCTTTTGGTACACAATGGAGACGTTAATGATGCTGACGTACAGAAAAAATATGATCAATATGTTCGACCTCCCAAGGTCAGAATTACTTCACCCGATTGATGTGACGGAATGGTAATGAGAAAGAATAGATTCATCCTTATGTTTGTTTTTTTAATGTCTTGTTGTTTCCAGGTTAAGATGTATGCTCAAATGCAAGGAAAGACTCCAACTCAGTTTCAGGTTGGTAGCTTGTTTGTTGAATTTCAGACAGCTAATAGTTTTAAAGAAGGTTATGCGAGTGTGTCGGTTAAACGTGCTAGCGAACCTCGCAGCAAATTTGGGTATATTAGCAAAGAAGGGAAAAGAGCAATTGATTTTCGATTTGATGAAGTCAAGGATTTTTCTGAAGGGTTAGCAGCTGTTAGAATCGGCGTCCATTGGGGGTACATAGACATGTCGGGAATCTATGCTATTCCATCACAGTTTGATGAAGTGTACTCTTTCTCTGGGGGGGTTGCCTGTGTTGGGATTGGGCCGGCCAAATCTCGTAAGTATGGTTATATCGATGAAAATGGAAAATACATTATCAATCCTCAGTTTGAGGAATCGGATCGTTTTGCAAATGATTTCTTAGTTGTTAAGCACAAAAGTCAGGACAAAAGTAAGACTGTCGTCAAATATGGATACAGATACTTTGGTAGCAATAAAGAAAGAAAGGATTTTCCACCTGTTTATGATGAAGCATATCTATTCACTGAGGATGGGCTTGCTCGCGTAAAACAGGGGACAACATACGTTTATATCAGGAGCGACGAGGAGGTTATTGAGTCTGTATCTGAAACATTAGAATGGACTCCAGAGGAGTCAGAGACTCAGGCAGTTACATATGCTGAGGCTTCCGATTTTTCTGAGAGATTGGCCTTTGTGAAATACGATAAATCGTCCTCGGGATCCGAGACAGCGGGAGGGGCAGATAGCTCAGAGAATAAGATTGTTAACTTTGATCNGTATGGTTACATAAATACCGAAGGAAAGGTTGTTGTTAACCCCCAATTTGATTTCGCAGATGATTTTTCACATGGCCTGGCTAGGATTGGCAGGAAGGAAAAAGGCAGTAGCAAAATCAAGTATGGTTACATAAATACCGAAGGAAAGGTTGTTGTTGAACCCCAATTTGATTTCGCAGATGATTTCTCTGCGTCAGGGTTAGCAAGGATTAATATTGGTGGAGTACAGCAAGAAGCTCATAAAACNGTTAAAGGGGGGAGGTATGGGTACATCAACAGTGAAGGCGAAATTGTGATTAATCCGCAATTTATTCTTGCCGAGAATTTTTCGGGAGGGTTGGCATATGTTGTGGCAGTTGGTACCCCCTTAAAACGCGGATATATTCCTGCTGATTATTCAGGGGAATTTGCTATTGAACTAGATCTTAGTCTTGTCTATGAATTTTCGACTGAAGATCCGAATTTGACTGAAAATCTAGCGTTGATAGCTCTTGATCATAATGGGGGACAGAAATATGGATATATTGATTGGTTGGGTAAGATTGTTATATCTCCTACGTTTGATCGTGCCAGGAATTTTCGATTTGATTTAGCCTGTGTGGGTAATGGAGACGGAAGGGATCGAAGATACGGATATATTGATAAAATTGGTAATTATGCTATTGAACCGTTGTTCAATGATGCCGGAGATTTTTTTCAGGTCCTACAGGATGGTAACANACGTCATCTCGACAATTTTCCACCGCTTGCTCGGGTAGAGATTGATGGAAAAGTGTCTTACATCAACAAAAAAGGGGACATAATTAATCCGGATGATACTCAGTCCTCTGATAAGCGTAAGTAGATTTTCGATTCGTTTTAACTTGTTTCTTCATTTGATATTAAGTTTGGTTGCTATCAATTCAGAGATCTCTAGATGTGGGAATTGTACGATAATATGAGGTAGGATATGAATATTTCAGTTCTTTCTTACTCGTTTCGCGGGTTATTCAGCCAAAGTAAGATGGATGTTTTTGGGTATTTGGAAACGTGCAAATATCGTTATAACTTGGATGCAGTTGATATTTGGAGTGGTTTCCTAACGAGCTTAGACGAAGATTATCTGAAAAAAGTTCGCTCTGCTATTGATGAACGCAATCTGTTTTTGGCTGATTTATGTGTTGATGGTGCTCATATTTGGGAAGATGATGCTGATATACGGGAGCGGAACTATCAAAATGCCATTTTGCACTTGAAGTCTGCTGAGATTTTGGGCGCCAAGTTTGTTCGAATTGATGCTGGTGGGCGAGATCAATCTTGGTCAGAAGAACAACTTGATATTATTGTTCAACGATACCGTGAGTATGCCCAGCAGGCACAGAATCGAGGCTTTAAAGTTGGAATTGAAAATCATTGGGGACCTGAAACCAAGTGGGAGAATCTCAAGAAAGTGTATGAAGCTGTCGATCATCCAGGATTTGGGGTATCCTGTCATATTGGAGGATGGCATGGCACACCGGACGAAATCGCAGAAGCCGATAAGAATGTCGCGCCTTGGGTTAGTCATACACATATCGATTGGAATATTTGTCAAAATCAATTGACAGAAAAACTGACAAATCTCTGGGACGCCGACTACCAAGGTTACTATAGTATCGAGCACCATTCAGCTGTCAACGAATACGCTGAGGTTGCTATCCAACTTGCACAGGTGCGTGATGTGCTGAGCAGGTTAAGGATAGGGGCCTCAGATTAGATATTTCGATAAGTACAATTTAGTAAATTCAAGCTAGAAAGAAAATTTCACTGTAAATAGGGGCGGTAGAGAATGGAATGTAAAGTGCTGACCGAGGAACAGAAACAGCACTTTATCGACAAAGGTCACATTGTCATCAGCCAAGCGTTTCCTAGGGATTTGGCTGTGGAGTGGCGGGAGTTTGCTTTCAGAAGGTTAGGGTATGATGCAGATGATCCGTCGACTTGGAAACAGGAACGTGTTCATATGCCGTCCATGAATAGCGTGTCTATTCAATCTGTTTCTCCGTATACCTATGATGCTATTTGTGATTTGTTGGGTGGTCAAGACCGATTGTCCAACCCTAACTTGCACTGGCGAGACGGATTTATCATCAATTTTTCTGTTGGTGCTGATAGAGAATGGCAACCGCCATCGTCGAGCGTTGACGGTTGGCATAAGGATGGCGATTTCTTCCGTCATTTTTTGGACAGTCCAGAACAGGGGTTGTTGACTATTGTGATTTGGTCGGATATCCACCCACGGAGTGGTGGGACTTTTGTAGCTTGTGATTCAGTGAAGCATATTGCCAAATATCTCCTTGAAAACCCGCAAGGTCTCTTGCCTCATGAAGCGGGATTTGGCCAATTTATTCATAATTGTCAAGACTTCATGGAGATTACTGGTCAGGCAGGCGATGTGATTCTAATCCATCCGTTTGTGTTGCACGCTGGATCACAAAATCCTTCTGGTAGAGCCCGTTTTATCGCCAACCCTCCTGTGGCACTAAAGGAGCCGATGAACTTCAATCGAAAAGTAGCAGATGCGTTTTCCCCCGTTGAATTAGCTGTCTTGGAGGGGCTGGAAATGGATCAGCTTGATTTTAAACCAACATCACCACGTCAACGGATTGTTCCGGAACGTGTAAAGCGTGAGCAAAAAATATTAGAAGAGCAGAAAGCTAGGCTCGCTCTTCATAATCAAGAATAGGGTTGGAATCTCTGTAAATGCGTGTAGTGATAAGCTGGATTAAGATTTTTGCTAAAAGCATTTTTGCCAAACCAGAGATAAAGTTAACACTCTCATGTTTCTTTATAACACGAACACTTTTAACTCTTATTGGAGTGACGTCACGGATCATACTTGAATCCCATCGTGGTAGGGGGAGAAGCGATGTCTTAAAAAATGTTTGGTTGGATATATGGGGGGTGTGGGATACTGGTTGGTATCTGAATATCGCTCAGAATTGGTATACGACTGATATTAACTCTCATGGTGGCGCTAACTACGGTTTCTTCCCTTTATATCCGTTTTTAATGCGGATTGTTGGATGGTTTGTTCAAAACAACTATATTGGTGGCATTATTGTATCTAATGTTGCCCTTTTAGTCTCATGCATTTTCCTTTACAGGTTAGTTGAACGCGAAGCGAGTTCGGAGATCGCACTGAATTCGATCAAGTTCTTGTTTCTGTTTCCGACAGCCTTCATTTTTTCAGCTGTCTTTTCGGAATCTTTATTTGTCGCTTGTATGTTAGCTTCTTTCTATTTTGCCAGAGGCAACAGGTGGTTTTGGGCAGGTTTTTTCGGAGGTCTAACTGCCTTGACCAGATCAATCGGAGTATTTGTCTGTCTACCTTTATTTTATGAATATATTCATTCAAAAGATTTTAAGGTAGCTAATGTCCGTGTAGATGTTCTATGTTTGTCACTTGTGCCTATAGGTCTATCGCTTTTTGCATTCTTGAATTATCGTCTAACAGGTGACTTTCTTGCATTTTCACATATTCAACAAACTGGTTGGAAACACGAATGGACAAATCCGTTTAGTGTACTATTAGGGAGTTTGGTAGATGGAGATCCACTTCATTTTCTCAATGGGCTTTTTTCGATTACAGCTGTCGTTGTGCTTTCCGCTGGCATCAGAACAATCGGTTTTTCGTTTTGGTTAATGGGCATGATTCTGCTATTTTTTCCTCCGTTGGCTGGTAAAGTATGTATGAACAGTATGCTAAGGTATGGACTGGTGGTCTTTCCATTTTATTTGATGTTTGCCAGGATATCAGAAAATCCTATTTGGTATTGGATGTTGGTCATCATCCTGACAATCTTACAAGGGGTTCTGATGGTTTATTGGACCAATGGCTATCATTTGATTATTTAAACAGTAAAGAGGAATTGTATGCGTTTCGTATTTTTCACAGATATCCACCTTCTTGAAAACAAAGACTCTATTATTGGCTTTGAGAAATGCTTGGACAGAATGTTAGCCTTCGATCCTCAACTGCTCATTAACGGCGGTGATTTAGGGGTTACCACTGAAGCCGTTAACACCTATTATGGAATGATTAAAGAATTGCCAGTACCAGTTTATCAGGTAAACGGCAACCATGAGATTTGCAACGGATCCCTAATCCCAGAAGAAGCAGGACAATTTTCGTATAGCTTTGACGATCATGGTATCCATTTTGTGATATTCGATACAGTTAGGTATTTCGAGCCGACAGATGAACATCCACACAATTGGTATTTCGTTGCTGACCAACAAAATCTGGAATGGTTGGCAGCGGATCTGGCAGGAATTCCTAAACAGATGCCGGTTATCTTGGCCAGCCATTGTGCATTATCGACTTCTGCACCTTTCCGTTTCGGTCAAAAGATAGGCATGGAATTTCCGGTGAATGAAGTAACAGATGCTGACAAGGTACTGGATCTACTTAAGTCATTTGAAAACGTGGCCACACTCCACGGCCATGATCACGAAAATTGCCGTCATTCTGTTGAAGGAATTCAGATACTGACGACGGCTGCTGTGGCAGGGGGATGGTGGCGAAACGGTTTGGAAAGTCCTAATGTTTCTGGCGAACCGCAAGGGTTTCGGGTTATTGATATTGATTCGGGAAAAATTAGAAGCCGATACGTAGTTCTACAGGAGAGCCAGCCACAGCTAGCTTCGTGGTATGTGCAAGCAGAGGCTGGTCGTTATTTTATCAATATCTTCGATGCTTCACCGGGAACACAGGTTTATATTGACGATATTGGTAAATTGCAACCCTTGAATCCATTCTCGGATTCAGCCAAACAGCTCTCCCCACATTTTTATGAGTTATCTTCCAAAAATATTGAGCAAATTGCATCTAAAGAAGTACTCAGCCTTACAATGGTATTTGAAGGTGGTCAGACAAATCGGTTTGAAATTGATTGTCCATCTTTCGGTTAAAGCAATGAGTAGAAAAAGTTAGGAGAAATCATGATATCCAATAGCTGAGGTTGATGGATATGTCCAAAATGGGTATCATGTTACACAGAATTTCGTTGCCCCTGACGAAATAACGGAACTGCGGGAAGATAGTATAAAACTGGCGCGAGGCGGATATAATTGTGCAAGCCTCCCACCCGTAGATCCTGATGTAAGTGACGACCAAGTTTTAAGAAAGATTTTGTGCATCCATCAACCCCACCAAAATCTGCCAACTGCTTAGTCAGATTGTTGGAGCACATCTGCCATGGTGGGATGGTCGTGTGAAATGTATGCAGTCGATGCTTTTTATTAAGCCACTTGGTCTTCAAGGAAACCCTTGGCATCAAGATGAGGCAGCCATTCCCACACGAGACCGGTCCCTAACAGGTACTGGATGATGCCCACTGTCGATAATGGCTGCTTGATTGATGGTATTACGGAAATCTTATCA
>PBXZ01000013.1:0-21574 GCA_002729415.1 Candidatus Poribacteria bacterium
AAGCTATTGATGCCTACTGTAAAGCACTTGAGATTTTTCCTGGCTATGCGGANGCCTACAATAATTTGGGNAATGTACTTCAGTTGCAAGGGNATTTTGAGGATGCNGNGGTAGTNTATAAGAAGGCTTTAGAAATCAATTCACAGTTTTCTGAAGCGCATAAGAATCTTGGAATGTTATTGCTTTTGACCGGAGAGCTTGAGCGCGGATGGGAAAAATATGAGTGGCGGTGGAAATGCCATGATTTNCCTTCCGAGAATCGGAACTTCCCTCAACCTCNTTGGGATGGAACTGGCCTNAGCGANAAGTCTGTCCTTGTNTGGACNGAACANGGANTTGGTGATGAAATCATGTTTGCCAANATGTTGGATACTCTCTCTTGGATGGCGGACNAGATTATTACTGAATGTGAAGAACGACTCGTTCCTCTGTTCCAACGTTCCTTTCCTAAAATCCAATTTNTTNCTCGAGAACAAAAGCCCAACCCAATNTTGCTGGATANGGATATCGACTATCAAGTTCCGATAGGCAGTTTGGCACAGTGGNTGAGGANAAATGAAAGTCAGTTTCCAAAAAAAGNATCATATTTATCGGCCTCATCAGAGAAAGNCTCNCAGTTACNGGATAAGTATAAAGGGCTAACAGATGATAGATTTCTCGTCGGTATCTCGTGGAAAAGCATCAATCACGGCATTGAAAAGGAAAAAAGTACTATTNTGGAAAATTGGACACCGATTCTATCTCAACCAGATTGCTTTTTCGTTAATTTGCAATATGGAGATATANAGCAGGAAATTGGTGAATATTATTCTTCAACAGGAATTCTGATATACACNGATCAGGAGATAAATCCATTAACAAATNTAGATNATTTTGCTGCACAGATATCGGCACTCGATTTGGTAATCTCTATATCTAATACAACAGTACATATNTCCGGAGCATTGGGCAAGAAAGTCTGGACCTTGNTGCCTTATGTACCTGATTGGCGATGGATGTTGAAACGAGAGGATACGCCTTGGTATCCAACTATGAANTTATTCCGGCAAAGTCNGATGAATGATTGGCGTGATGTTTTTCAACGAGTTAGCTTGGCATTAAAACTCCATATAGAAAAATGTGACTNTTAGTAATATGAAAGGATGAAATTAATTGTCTAAAACATATGCCTTAAACCNTCTAAAAATTGTGGTTCCCGGAGATGATCCTCCACAGATACAATCATCCCCACATTTAGAGCGCTTAGCNCNTTACGGGGATGTTGTTTTGTATACTGATCGCCCGATCACTTCCGCGGAAAAAGTGAATCGGGCAAAGGAAGCCGATATTTTAATTAATAGCCGNGGNATGGTGAATTGGACANCTCCAGTTCTTCGTCAACTNCCTAAGCTTCAAATGATTACCACATGTTCAATAGGNACTGACATGATTGATTTGCAGGTTGCNAAAGAACTTGGCGTTGTTGTCTGTAATCAACCGGGGCGAACNGCNCCTGTTGTGGCTGAGCATGCTTTTGGGTTGATGTTTGCTTTGGCAAAACGAACTGCATTTCATACTGCGGAAACAAAAGCTGGACGGTGGAACCGTATAGATAATATTTTCTTGCGTAACAAAATATTGGGAATCGTGGGTACAGGAAATACAGGATCTGAGATGATTAAACTTGGTCAGGCAATNGGAATGGATGTTATTGCTTGGACCTTCCANCCCTCNCAGGAAAAAGCAGATCGACTTGGTATTCAGTATGTCAGTTTCGAGCAATTGCTCCAGACTGCAGATGTNATCAGTCTNCACGTTAAATTGACCGACGAGAGCAGACATTTAATCGACAAANAAGAATTGGAGTTGATGAAGCAGGGAGCATTGTTAATAAATTGTGCNCGTGGTGAGGTTGTTCAAACTGATGCATTGGTTGAGGCACTGNATGCTGGACGTCTTAGCGGTGCAGGCATTGATGTTTATGACCAAGAACCNCCGCCCTCTGATTATCCTCTTTTGACTTGCAAGCAGGTTATTCTGACNCCNCATTGTGCGGACATGACACCTGAAGGAGTAGATCTACTCAATCAAGGTGCTGTCAATAACATTATTGCGTATTTAGAAGGCCATCCGGAAAATATTGTTTCGTGATTTTTTAGCGAAAACAATATGGGATTCATAGACTCNTATTTCTTTTCAATTCCTGAACGGAAATTGNTCGTTGGNTNCCTTGTTTTTCTTATCAATANTATATCTGGGTCTTCTCAGCAATATGTTGGTAAGANATAGCATAGCTAAATTTGCAACGATTTANATCTCCTCATTCGANATTNATNTCAAGATTCTGAAANATCTGTTATCTAGTTCCATTTCAACAATTCAGTTTAAGTAGTTATTTNAGCATTTGTTTGAAAAACGATATTAGGAAGTGTNCTGTTCATGAAGGATANATTTTCGNGATATCAATATNGCNGGATACAAAATCCCCTANTAAATCTATAGGTATNTCTTCTCCAAATATATGCTGATTGAATGGAACNTCGCCNAAGATTGGCAGTCCTGTTAATCGCTCNATTTCTATTGNGTTTGTTGNCACCGAAATATCTCTCTGTANATCTTGATCTGTGTTAAGTACGATACCACATATTTCAAGACCAAAAGATTTTGCAAAGGNCACAGTTAACACAGTGTGATTAATTGTTCCTAAATATGATCGCCCAACAATAAGAACNGGAAAATCTATACGTTTGGCTAGNTCTGCAACTGATTTATCTCTCCCAATTGGCACAGCAATTCCCCCAATACCTTCAACAACCAGAAAATTATGNTGCTGAGACAGATGCTCGAAAGCNTTATAAACTTTTTGAAGATCAGNTTCTNTGCTCTCGATTTTTGATGCNACAGAAGGGGCTATTGGTAAATCAAAGTAAACCGGGTTAATTAAGTCAATTGGNTCNTCCACTTGAGCAGTACGCTTGAGTAACTGGGCATCATTACGGCTACCACTTGCAATCGGTTTCATCACTCCAACATCGATGTTCTTCGCNTTGAGCGCGTATGCAATTCCNGCTGCTATAATCGTCTTACCAACTTCCGTATCAGTACCAGTGATAAAAATACCGTTTTTCATTTTTTACGAACCAGNANAAGAAAAAATGCGCTCAAGAATGGTAGAAGGGCAAGAGCACGTAAGATATATTCTCGGTCAAANTGATCGGCCAACATACCAATAGGATAATTTAGCAACCCCGCAACTCCCCANGCTGCTCCCATCATAAAACTGGTTGCCAGATTCTGGTTATTAGGTAAGAGNTGTTGTCCCATAACNATATTTGCCGGAACAGAACTTGACAAAATNAAGTTTCCAAATAAGAGAAACACTATGAAAAGTAGGCCATTACTATTNAGTGAAATGTATAAGATAGGTGCAGCCNTAACNAGAGAAACACAAAGTATGATNCTTCCACNTATTCNTTCAGACACNCGTCCACCGAATAAGATTCCCATTGAACCTGCAAAGATAAAAGATGCCAGAATTCCTGATCTTTTAATGTCTCCATACCCTATCGAATCAAGTTGCAGNGACAAATAGTTGATTAAGCCAATTGTTGTAACCGTCCTAAGCATTGCCACCATATATAGNCCGATTAAAGGAGNAATTTTTNAATGAGAATCATTGTTTAGACCTGATNTNTCNCTTGATTNAGTCGTATCAGCAACTTCAATCGGCTTTGGTTTGAGGAATTTATTGGTAAATAATGTGCTAATCATACCTGGAATCATACAAACNGGCAGNTATGTTAAGGNGGTATTNTTTTCAGTAATCGTATCGTCGANGGCTGNGGACTTCAGCATTATAATAATCAGAAACGGTCCAACNGCCTGCCCTATATTTCCACCTGTAATAAAGATTGATANGTTAGCGCTTTTTCCTCGTCCCGCNAAGTTAGNTGCCTGCGCAGTNGCCTGTGGGTGGAACGAAGCAATTCCTATACCTGAAACTGATAACAACAGCACCACAGCTGAAATNGAAGGTGCAACNCCGAGCAAGCTGATACAAACTGATGGCAATAAAATACCCANTGTTAAAAAGTGAACTGATCTGACNTGATCAGATATCCATCCAAATGCCAACTGACTCAAAGAATTAAAGACAGTCGAAATTGCAATTAAACGGCCAGCAATAGTATTATAAGACAAAGCTTCTACAGAAAAGCGNGCCAGTAATTGAGGAAGGAGATGAGGNAGTATTGTCCCATAGGTATCGACGACACCGTGGACAATACTTAAAAAAAAAGTTTATTTCTAGGCGAGAGTTTTTTTGTCGATTTCATATTNNACATTAATTAACAANNGGATCAATATTANGGTAAGAGCANTCTAACAAATCTATTGGATGCATGACAACCATTGGTANTTTATGCTTCCTTATCCCTGCTTGGATTTGCATAATGCANCCAGGNTTTCCAGTGGCGATAATTTCGGCGTTTGTATCAGTAATGTATTTCATCTTCCGCTCAAGAATNTGCTTTGACANNTCCGGTTGGGTGATATTATAGATACCTGCACTACCNCAACACCATTCCGATTCNTGTAATTCAATAAACTCCANTCCCGGAATNGATCGAAGTAAAAACCTAGGTTCGTTTCTAACTTGTTGCCCATGAACCAAATGGCANGGTTCNTCATATGTNACACGGCGGTTTATATTGCCNTGTGGAGGGACAAAATCGATGGATCCGAGAAATTTGCTGATATCTATCATCTTTGTACAAAACAGATCGGCTTTTNTACGGTAGTAGGAAGATTGNTNNCGCATCAAAACGTCATATTCCTTTAGGGTTGCACCNCATCCNGCCGAATTAATTACGATCGCATCAAGTTTCTCTAGATCNAAAGCTTGAATATTTTGCATGGCAAGNTCAACTGCNGTTTCGTAATCGCCATTNTGAACNTGGAGNGCACCNCAGCANGTTTGNCGAGGCGGAATGAAAACATCACAACCGTTTTNATTTAGCACCCGAACTGTTGCCAAATTTGTATCGACAAAAATCTGGTTCATAACGCAACCGGGAATGAAGCCAACCCGATGTTTTGTTTCTCCTTTTGTCGGCATGAATTCCCGGATTTCTGACTTCATTAGCGGGTTAGGGAGACTAGGAAGCATCGATTCCATCTCACCCAATCTACCCATCAATTGCAGAATCCCAGTTTTTTGAACGATTGTTCTAAAGCCTGTTTTTTGGTATAGCCATATCAAGGTAAACAGAAGGTTCAGATTCTCCTTGCTGGGCAAAAGTTTTCTGAATACTAAATCGCGTAAAATTTGCTGGTACCAAGGACGATCCGTATTCATCTCATATATAGCTCGTGCGGCTTCAATAATTTCACCAAAATGAACACCAGACGGACATGCTGTTTCACAGGCTCGACAATCTAAGCAACGGTAAATGTATTTTGCGAATTCCTTGCCAATTGGAATAGGGTTTTCTTCCTCAATCACACCATTAGCCAGATAGATCCGTCCTCGAGGTGAATCCGTTTCGAGTCCAAGTTCGCTGTACGTCGGACAAGTTGGCAAGCAAAGCCCACAATGGGTGCAAGCATCAAGTTTCTCTTGCCTTAGTAACTCTACGCCAGCAATTGGAAACGCCTGCTCCATCATTCCTAACTAATCTCCATTCGAGAAAAACGTCAAATAAGGTTTGTTTTCTGATAATCTCATCAATAGAAGAGCAAACTCACGCAGATGATAATCTCCCCACATTGAAGATTCACCGCATGGAATTTTATAGTCTTTAGGACAGTAATCCCAACCATTAGGATGATGATAAATCGAGTGTAGAAGCAATCCTTGGTGATTTTCAGGTTCAGAAAGGTAAGGTGGTTCAAGCAATGTATCAGCGATTGTGAGTCCAGCTTGATAGTATGCAACACCGAGCTCTATNTCATTATGATCCTGTAAGTATTTTCCCAGTCTCACCAATCCCTGTCCAGTGATGGCAGCTGCAGAACTATCGATTGGTTCATAGTCGTTAAACGGATCGGACGATTGGTCTAGATAATCACCAAGTTGCGATAAGNCAGGGGCACCAGTATCCCAATACGGTATCCCNTCAATTGGNGTATTTTTAATATAAAANTCTGCTGTTGCTTTCGCCGCTCGNATCATGTGGGATGAAACTTTCAATCTGTCACCGAATGGCNGAAGGTCCTTATCGNTTAGCGTATCGAAAAATTCAAGTTGTTCCGCATAACCAGTGATCACCCATGCTANTCCTCGTGTCCAGGTGGTAAATGGTGAATACCCTTGTTGNGTGGAAGGGCACCGATAGTTGCCATCGTTGATATTGAAAATAGACTCGTGTACGACGCGACCTCGGACATCGTAGCGATCACGTTCTTCACCATAATACACGTTGTATTTTGCATTGGTTTNGGAATGGTGNATAAGGCGCTTTAACAGGGAAATTTCACGATCGCCTTCNCCCATAAGAACATGACCGAGTTGATGACCAATGCCCAGTACGCGTAGCGACCGCATTGTGTCAGAAAAGAGCGAATGCGGTCCATTAAAGGAGTAGATGTAACCTTTTCCATTGTNTATACTGGTCCAGCGGCTTGCTTGNACAGCCGCTGATGCTTTTAATGCCATTTCGCAAAAATGTATTTCCCAATCATTACGTTCAATCANCCGTTCAAGAATCAATCTTCTCAGGTTNCCGTAAGTTGAGATGTTNTTGAAACCGTGATCGTGCACACCGATATGNGAGACATGGGTAGCCATCTTTTCGATGATGNTCTTTCTAGCAATGTCAAGGAATTGACTATTACCAGTNGCGTCAAATTGTAAAAGTGCCGATCCAAATTGAAAACCTTGTGTCCATTCAGTCCAACCACGTGTTGTATATTTACCTTTAGCTGTAAAGACAGGNGTTCCTTGTTTTGAATCCCAAGTTTCTTCTATAGCGAGGATCTTCTGCCCAGAAAGTTGAAACAGNCGATTCAACTTAGGTTTAAGTTGCTCAAGCGTTAAGATGTTATTGATTTCCATCAACCTGTGTCCCAAGTTTGGTATAATATNCTCAAAATGGAGTTGTTATCAAAAATCTAGCGTTTTCACAATTTCGTTACAAACGATTTTAATAAGAAAATTGGTATCGCTCTGGATTTTATGGCGGTCTGATTTATCCACTAAATTCTGNACTGCTTCCTCATCGCTGTCAAAGATATCATTAAGCGTCCAGATAGTGGTTGGAACAGCTTCTGCTATTGAAACCATCCTTAAGTTTATCCCGATTTTCGGTTTTTGTTTGAATATAAGGTATTTCCTGCCCCCATTAACAAAGTNGGTGATTTTTCCTAGCAGGATTACGTCNGCTTTTAAGTCACTTCCGATTTTTTTGACAATGGAATCACTGAGACCGGATCCTTCTAATCCTTCGGCTTCAACTAGGGCAGAAACTTTGTAGGAGTCAACCATTGAAAAACGATCAAGNCGCAGNATCTGGACAGCCAGTTCATGCATTATTGCATCGGCTATATTCTGANCGGNTCCGTCGTNCATGAGNGGCATGATGGCGATNGTTCTAATCAGNTCAGGCTGAAAATAGTTCGACTGACCAACATTTATTTNTTTTGGCTGAATTGGNTTACCACAACTGACGATACCTNGTATCATNAGNACCCAAAACAACAAAACTATATCGATCTGNTTATTCCAGAACTTCATTACGTTTAACAGNACACAAAACAAATTTATGAATAATCAAGAAGGACAACGATTCTTAAATCCATCGATTTTGGCAAATATTGGCAGCTTAGAATTAGTGGCAAAATTTGTGGTTGAAGGTTTTATCTCAGGNCTTCACAAAAGCCCTTATCANGGATTCAGCGTCGAATTTTCTCAATATCGACAATATATACCTGGCGANGATCCTAAATACATCGANTGGAAGATCTANGGGCGCACGGANCGATACTACATAAAACAGTTTGAAGAAGAGACAAATCTTAATTGCCATATTTTACTCGATACNAGCGAGTCAATGACATACGGATCGGGTGATCTNACNAAGTTAGAATATGCGTCCTTTTTGATTGCTTCACTATCGTACTTCATGATCAAACAGCGTGATGCTGTNGGCTTTACTCATTTTGATGAGACGATCCAAGGGTATCTACCTGCCCGTAGCACACCGACACACCTCCACTCAATTTTGCTGATGCTTGAAGAAGTTAAAACAAATAAGTTGACTCGNTTGTCACAACCNCTCCACCGTATTGCNGAACGACTNACAAAACGCGGCTTGGTCATATTNATATCGGATTTGTATGATGAAAACCCGGATCAGGTTCTCAAAGCGCTGGAACACTTCCGTTATGGAGGACANGANGTCATCCTATTTCACATTTTAGATCATCAGGAATTAGCNTTTGAATTTAGTCAAGTTTCCCGTTTTGTTGATTCAGAGACCGATGAGGAAATAGTGACAACACCGCCTGTTATTCGTGANAATTACCAGGAATCGCTACAAAANTTTATCAATCATTATAGATCAGCCACTGGAANATCCGATATCGATTATAACATGATCGACACTTCAACTCCACTTGATTTCGCTCTGATATCCTATTTAGCCAAACGGGAAGGACTGATGTGATGNNGTTTCTAACNCCCTTTTTTATNNTTGCTGGTGTTTTGGGGGCAGCGGTACCNCTTATTCTTCACTTACTTAACCGAGAGCNGGCGAAACGAATTGTATTTAGCACTATTCGNTTCATCAAAATGTCGAGTCAAGTTAANATCCAGAGGCANAAGTTCAAGAAATTGATACTTTTGATTATACGAATGCTTATCCTAAGCCTNCTTGGATTCGCGTTTGCAAGGCCATTTTTTGTTAATCAACTNGCTATAACNGCAAACACAGGAGGACATCGNCACGTTGTTTTGATCCTTGATAACTCATTTAGCATGAGTTATCGTAATTCANTCGATCGGGGTAAAAAATTAGCCGTTGCAATTGTTGACAAACTTAAGCCNAGAGACAAAGCGACTTTAATAAAAGTATCCGACGTTACCCAAATAGCCAAACCACTAGATACAGAACATGATTTGCTACGAATGGCAATNGATTCCGTCAGTTTAACCAATCATACTACTGATTTTTTGGATGCGATTCAATTTGCTGATGAGTTNCTTCGAGAAGTGNAAATTGGGCAAAAAGAAATTGTGNTGATTAGCGATCTNCAAAACTTGGGNTGGGAACGTTTTATTGAAACAGATCAATTAGGTCCGAATGTNACTATTAGGTTTNTTGATNTACATCCTGAAGATGCTCATAATTTGGCAATTTCAGACATTAAGGTTCCACCAATTGTGTTGATGGANCAGCGTCGGCTTGAAGTTGTCGTTCGTGTTGCCAATTTCAGTAATCATGATTTTGAGAAGATACCGCTAAACCTCTTNATCAACCAGAAACTAATAGNAACCAAGCTTATTGACATGCCNNCTCACGATATTACAGATGTATGGTTCCAAGTTCCTCTTGAAGGTCAAACTAAACAGGTTGGTTATGCTGAANTACCAGATGATCCGGTTATGATTGATAATCGACGCTATTTTCAATTTGAAGGTCGCCAAACAATTGATGTTTACTGTCTAAATGGTGAGCCCAACCNCGATTCATACAATAACGAAATATTTTATTTACAGAAGGCAATTCGGGCGCTTCAAAAGATAGTCCCTATNCGTTTCAAAAGTATAAATCANTTTTTTTCTCCNAATCAGATTCNAGATGCCGATCTCATCATTCTTGCAAACGTTGGNNNCCTAACAGAGAACATGNCAANGGANTTGAAATCTTTTGTCAAATCAGGTGGGGCGATTTTTATCACAGGNGGGGATCAANTGGACTTGGATAATTACANTCTGATGCTTGGAACGGGTAGCGAGNCNCTTCTTCCTTGCCNTTTGGTTGCTTTCGTGGGGGANGCAGCTGACCATGCTCAGTCTCGTGTTATTACCAATCTCAACTACAACCATCCAATATTCCAACCTTTTAAAAATCCGAACCATGGAGATTTTAGCACCATCCGATTTTACCGNTATATTCAAGCTATTCCGAATNATGNGGCAAGANTTCTAGCAAGTTTTGATGATCAAAANCCAACTCTCATTGAAAAGGAGTATGGTCGAGGACGTGTCCTCTATTTTACATCATCGATTGATCGCGAATGGACTGATATGCCAATCCANGCCGTTTACCTGCCATTCCTNCACGAGGCAATCAAGCATCTNGCACTAAATCAATCAACTCAAACTATAAACTATTTGATTGGTGACGCTATAGAACTCAATAATTACAACNTGCCAGTNGATACNGAAGTAGCCGTTTTNNATCCNCAAGGGGATGAAACCCGACTAAAAATTAGTGAGCTTGGTTCCGCTCTATATAGCGATACAGAATTAACCGGTATTTACTCAGTACACACCTCAGGTGCAGNAAATCGNAAATTTTGTGTCAATCCNGACCCNCGAGAGTCCGACCTAACGTCAAAGAACACTGAGGANTTAACATCAATGCTNACCAATCCAGATCAGCAACCAACAGAAATATCAAAGGAAATGGTCATCACATANCAAGAAAATACGGAGAAGGACCAGAGTCTATGGTGGTATGNGATGCTCGCTCTCTTATCTCTGACAATTGGTGAAATGTTCTTGGCGAATCGAGTCTAATTTGCTGATGCCGCNACTTTAAAATTTAGAGAAAGGCAAATANTGTCTGGCCATTTTACTCAAATCAGTGATCATTTGTTTGTCCATCATAGTTGTGTNAATGTCGGAATTATACGGAATGGCAACCTGGCAATGCTTATCGATTGTGGAGACGAAAGTGTCCGAAAAACACTCAATAAGCTGGACATAACCAAGATTGTGATGGTCTTGTTCACACATCACCATCGCGATAATGTGGCTGGTATTACTGATGTCGCTGATGCAGGAACCGAAATTGGGGTGCCAGAATCGGAGCGCCAGTATTTTGAGGATGTTGAAGATTTCTGGTCAGATCCCAAGCATCGCTGGCATCTTTACAATTATCGTCCACATAATCTAATGTTGGCCAAATCACTTAAAGTAGCTAAGACATATAAAAATGGAAATCATATAATTTTTGGGAATGCGAAAATTACCGTGAAAGAAACTCCGGGGCATACGGACGCAAGTGTATCTTACCTAATTGAAGTTGATGGCAACCGTGTCATTTTCTCAGGAGATTTAATTTACGATGAAGGTCAGATATGGGATTTATATTCTCTGCAAAAGGGGGATTGGGGAACTGATTATCATGGGTTTCTGGGTGACCGGAAACGCCTTGCCACTAGTTTGGATCTGCTTAAAGGCGAAAGCCCAAGTTTGCTGGTACCCACACATGGAAATATCATTTCTGATCCATTCTTGGCAATCGATACTTTAATGAAACGAATTGATTTGTGTTATGATCGGTATCTTGCTATTTCTGCGCTACGTCACTATGCACCTGACTTCTTTCCATATTATGCGGACAAAGACGATCATATGCCGATTCGTTCAGGAAAGAAGATCCCCTCTTTTCTGAGACACTTCGGTACCACGTGGATCGTTATTTCAGAGAATCGTCAAGCGTTTGTGATGGATTGTGGCAGTACTCAGGTAATCCGAGAGATCGAGAAACTGCAGGAACTAGGTGAAATCTCGGAAATAACCGAACTTTGGGTGACACATTATCATGATGATCATGTCGATGCAATTCCAGAGTTCCAGAATAGATTTTCGTGTTACACCAGAACAGATTCAATAGTCGCTCAGGTTATCGAAAATCCAGAAGCTTACCGGATTCCTTGCATCTCACCAGCTGTTGTTAATGTTAATCATCGAACTGACGATGGGGAATCGTGGGAGTGGAACGAATTTAAAATGACAGCCTTCCATTTCCCAGGACAAACTTATTACCACGGTGGTTTGCTTGTGGAAGGGCAGGATCTTAAGTTGTTTTTCTCTGGTGATTCATTTACTATGGCCGGGATTGATGACTACTGTTCCGGAAACCGAAATTGGCTTGGAAATAACACTGGCTTTGATCGGTGTCTTCGCCTTGTAGACGAATTGAAACCCTCACATATTTTTAATTGTCATGTTAATTGTGCTTTTGATTTTACCGACCAACAAATAGAGTTTATGTTGACTAACCTCTCTGAAAGAGAAGTACTATACCAGAAATTATTCCCTTGGGATCATCCCAACTATGGCATGGATGAACACTGGGTATCTTGTTATCCTTACGAACAAAGAGTTTCATCCGGGGAACAGGTAGAGCTCAAGGTGAAGTTTACCAACCACTCAAACGCGCCGCGAATAGCGACCTGTCAACCCTCTCTGCCCAAATTGTGGCAAACAATCGTTACTAGTCGGTCGATAGAAATCCAACCTAATACAACCGGTGAAATATGCTTTTTCATAGACATTCCGAAAGATATCCAAAAAAACAAACGAATTGTCATTCCAGTTGACATGTCCTACAATGGCAGGCCGCTTGGCCAATTTCGCGAAGCAATCTTCGTTACTTAGATCAATGATTAACAGTAATACTATTCTGGTCAAAGGTGATGTGCCGTTACCGATTGAGGATGAGATCCTTCAACGAATCAGACAGAGAAGTAGAAATATATGTCAGCTAATTGTTCCTACCCAAGAAGCTGCACAGAAGCTGCACCGTTATCTCCTGAGCCATGTGCCAAACAGCGTAGCAACAAGTTACCGTATTAGTACATTTGAGAATTTCGTTCGACATGTTTACCGATCTACGAACAGTAAACGAAAGTTGATTTCACCTGAGTTGCAAAATCTATTCTTCTCCCACATTCTTCAACAAAATCCGATGNCCCTCTTCCAATCAAGGTGGGACCGGCTTGGTATTATGCCGCCAATCGGTACCATCTCACACCTGTCTAAAGCAATTGCAAAGCTTAAAAGAAACGCGGTTTTGCCGGAGACCCTGAAGGCTAATGTGAAAACGGGAGATGGTTTAAATAGCATCATTGCTATATATGAAGCTTACCAAGACCAGTTGGGAGAAGTGTATATAGATCAACCAGGCATATATACTGCTGTTTCAGATGTTTTCTCCCAAATAAACAGTGAATCTGTACANAAACAGTTGAAACCATATTTTCAAGGCGTTGACTTGGTTGTGCTGATAGGATTCGAGACATTTTTNCCTATTTATCTTAAAACATTAATCAGTCTTAGTAATNTGCCTGGAATATCGGTTGCAATTTTGTTAGATATTTTTCCTGAGAATGAAGAGCTCTTTGGNCATGTTAAAAAAAGCTGTAAGCAACTTCTCTCCGCGGGGTTNGATGAAAAGTCATATCCAATCCTAGATCAGAAGACTCNATTTGNATTGTATCTGTTTAATAATTGTAAAGTGATCAAGCGCAATTTGACTCATCGAATCACATTTATCTCAGCCAAGNATCGAATTAATGAAGTAGAGNTCATGGCAAAAGAAATTAANCGTCTGAGGTTAGCTCAGCCGGAGTTGCAACTTGATCAAGTATGTATCACATTCTATCAACTACCGATTTATGCTCCCCTTATTCGCGAAATATTTCCGATTTATGGGATTCCTTTCGCCCTTGAATTTTCTNCAGGGCTTGCAAGTTCACCTATTGTNNTCAATATCATCAATTTGCTTGAGAATCAGAAAGTTGAGTCCATNACGCCTGAAGAATTTCGCGNATTTCTTAACACTCTCATACAAGAGANTAATATTGCTCAGAATCTAATCCAGAATACCTNGGNGCAAAATCAGAACGCAATCCTTGANNAGGAAANAGNNGCATACCAACNTTTANTTCNCCTNATAGATGANCTAACTGAATTTTCTCTTNATGCTGAAAACTCAGACTGTCGCCATCCTATNAGNCACTATATTAATTCACTNCGATTNATGATATCTCAATCTACNTATNCACTGAAGAAAANAGNCAANGGAGGCGTACAAGTCCTACCNATTTNTCGAACCAAAATGCTTGATTTCGATGTTGTCTTTTTAGGAGGCTTGGTAGATGGAGANTTCCCTGAGACCTTTCGTCCAGATCCATTTTTACCTCCACAATACGCCGGAACTGAATATGACCGTCTGCGAGAAGACCGGCTTCTGTTTTATCAGACACTAAAGATGTTTCGCCATCACCTTTACCTGACATCTCCACAACATGATGGTCAGTTGGAACTCGTTCGATCTTCCTTTATAGATGGATTGCAGCGTATAGTAGAGATTAACATTCCAAAAGATTTTGAAAGCGATATCATTTATAACAAAGAGCAACTGGTTAAATATATCGGGAAAAAAATCTATAGCGGCTGCGAAATTTCTATAGATTCCTTCCCAATTCCTGCCGAAGAAATCAAACAAATAGCACATCATGTCGACGTTGAGATGAGTCGCGGTTGCTCTCATACGAAGCCGGAGTACGAAGGCTCAATTATTCCTAGTTTATTGGTACCTGAGAGCCAGTTAGAATTGGCGCAGAGCCGGCAGAAATTATATTCAATTACACAATTGGAAATGTATGGTAAGTGTCCATTCCAGTATTTTACTACTAATGTACTTAGATTACGTCAACCGGAAGATGAGAATGAACAGTTTCCCAGTCTGGAAAAAGGAGATTTGCTTCATCGTGTTCTTTACGAGTANTTTGATCAACGTCGAGATCGACATCCAATTNCAAATTGTGATGACCNGGAATTTTCTACAGAATTAGAAGATTTACNAACTATTGCAAAAAAACATTTAAATAAATTACCGTATTCTGNCTTGTTTTGGGAGATTGAAAAAGAAAGAATTCTGGGAAGCGGAGCTCGAGAAGGGATTTTGCCGAGATTCTTAACACAAGAACGGAATCGCCATTTAGATGTCAAGCCGAAGTTTTTTGAAGTTGCCTTCGGTCAGATTGGAAGAGGTCGAGATTTTTCGGATCGTGAACTGGTAAGCTCAGAATCTATTCAAATTGGCGATGTCAATATATTTGGAAAAATAGACCGTATTGAGCTAGGAGAAGATTTTTTTGTGATTGGTGATTATAAAACAGGCAAACAAATCCCCCGGGTTATAGATATTGTTGAAGGCCGAAGTCTGCAACTTCCCATTTATCTTGCTGTTACGAAAGTGTTACTAGAAAAAAAAGGATTCAAAAACTACAAAGGTGTAGCAGGTGTCTACTACATTTTAGACGAAGATGGGAAAACACAGCTTGGATGTGGGGATCAGGCGTTTCGGGATATCGCCTTCGATTTGCCAAGAGTAACAGATCAACTCATTCCTAACCGCCAGTACCAAGACATCCATAATCTGGATGACCTCATCGACATATCGACCAATTATGTTACTTCCTATGTACAGGAAATCACGAGCGGGAAATTCCCAACAACACATCATGAGAAAAAAGATTTCTGCCGGCATTGCTCCTTTAAACAGGTTTGCCGGATTGGTGCAATTGAGGAGTAAAGGATCTTCGCCGATATGAGATCGGTTTTTTTGTGCTGGAATCAAGTAGATTCTGAGTCTGCCGAACGGCTAGATTCAACTTGGATCCGATGAATCCTTCGATTGTCTGCTTCAAGGATTGTAAATGTCAAATTGTGCGAGGAAAAGTTCGTTTCGATTGCAGGTACCTCACCCAAGTGATTTACAACGAATCCTCCAACTGTATCTACATTTCCAGCTTCAAGCTCAATACCGAACTGGGTATTAAAGTCATCAATTCCCATACGTGCGTCGACAGAAAAAAGGTGGTTGCCAATTTGCGTGCATTCCATCTGTTCGTCTAGATCGTACTCATCCTGAATTTCGCCAACGATTTCTTCGATGATGTCTTCTAGAGTAACCATTCCAGCTGTTCCTCCATATTCATCAACCACAATTGCAATGTGTTGCCTATTAGCTTGTAAGTCCTGAAACAGGTCCCAAATCTTTTTAGTTTCTGGCGCAAAGAATGGCGGATGGTTGGCAATAAGCGATTTAATGTCAATGGGCTGATCATCAGCTAGATAATCTAAGATTCCTTTGGCGGGCAAGACACCTATGATATGATCAATGCGTTCTTCGTAAATAGGGATTCTTGAATGCCGTGATTCGATTGCTATCTGTAGAATTTCTTCCTGTTCTGAAGACACTTCCAGACATACCATATCAGTCCGCGCAATCATGATTTCTCGAGTTACTTTGTCAGGAAGGTCAAGGATACGAGAGATCATCTCTCGCTCATCCGGTTCAAGGATTTCATTACTTTCCCCTACATTTTCAATTGCCTGCAATACTTCTGATGACACAAACTGATTGTCATTATCAACAATACCACCAATGGCGCGCGTTCCAAAATATCCTAGGAATGACAAAATAACGGTGAGGGGAAAGAAAATGATGTAAATAACACGGAGGATCAGAAGAATTTGTGTAGTTGATTTCCTTACACTGCCGCGAGCATAATTCCTTGGAATTAACTCCGTAAACAGAATGATTACCAAACCGCTAGCTATCAAACTGATGCTACAAGTTTTCCAAGAATCGAAACCAATCAACAATATGAAGACGGAAACAATACCCAGAATGGACAAACATTTCAAAATGACTATTGTTGCAATATACTGTCTCGGTTTTTGTAGGAGGGAGCGCAGAGAATGGTATGCTCGTCCTCCTGCTTCGGCAACTTCCAATATATCATTTTTCGTCAAGCGATTCAGCGTTGTATCAACTACGGAAGAAAAAAAAGCAACAATTGATAAAAGAATTAACGATACAATCTGATAGATTTTCAGGATACTACTTGGATCGTCCAAGTTGGGAGTCACACTCCTTCATGTTGGGTTAGTGAATTGTTTCTAAACCTATTTGTCATTGTTAAACGTATGATTAAGTTGGTATCGTGCATAAAATTCTTTTCTGTATCTCAAACATAATTTCTTCTTCGTCCTGAGTTTGGTGATGATAACCCAGAAGGTGGAGTACACCATGAACTGTTAACCGAGCTAATTCTGCATCAAGTGTGTAATCATTTTCATCCGCTTGGCGTTTGGCTGTGGCTAGGGAGATAACCACATCGCCAAGCAATTCTGAATGGAGTTTTCCATCAATGCCTTCGCGCATAGCAAAAGCCAAAACGTCAGTTGGCTTATCAGTTTGACGATAGTNAGAATTGAGCTTTTGAATCTGTGAATCATCTGTCAGCATAACGCTAATTTCGCACNCCTGAGCGTNTTGGTCNAACAANGTGGCTTCGGCAGCAAATCGTANAGCAGATTCATCCACAAGANNTTCTAGCGATTCNTTCCTAATATGNATCATGTTATCCCATGNGAGTCNTAAGCTTCTATAANTCGCTGCACCANTTCGTGACGAACAACATCTTCCNTAGAAAAGTAAACAAANTCAACTCCTTCAACNCCTTTAAGCACATTTTGNGCATCGATAAGCCCTGAAANGCGGCTAGACGGTAAATCGGTTTGCGTAATATCACCGGTTACNACTGCCNTTGANCTGAATCCAAGTCGTGTAAGAAACATTTTCATCTGNTCAATTGTGGAATTTTGAGCTTCATCAAACACAATGAACGAGTCATTAAGCGTCCGTCCTCGCATAAAGGCTATTGGTGCAACTTCAATGACATTNTGTTCAATNTACCGATCAAGCGTTTCATTCGGTATCATATCGTACAAAGCATCAAATATAGGNCGAAGATANGGNTCTATTTTGTCNGCAATNTCTCCNGGCAGAAACCCTAGTTTCTCACCAGCNTCCACCGCTGGACGNGTCAGGATAATTCGACTAACTTTCCCACTTTTGAAGGCCGATATTGCCATTGCCATNGCCAAGTAGGTTTTTCCTGTNCCAGCTGGCCCAATCCCAAAAACTAAATCGTGGTTTTTAATTGCTTCCGTATATTTNTNTTGTCCNGGTGTTCGGGGACGAACAGNCCCACGTTTGGAAAATACAGGAATTGATTCACCAATAACTTTTGGGGAAACCGCCTCCAATTTACTTTGAGAATTGCGAATAGCCAATCTNATATCATCTTCTTCTAGTATCCGACCTCCTCGAATTAAATGCAGNAGGGATTCAAATGTTCGACCGGCTTGGTGTATTTCATCGAAATTCTTTCCCTTAATTTCCAAGCCTTCGCTTTTTAGTAGAACNTCAACTGAGAGTTTATGTTCAATGATTTTTAGAAAGCCATCTGCGTTTCCAAACAACAACTGTNCTTCAATGTTACTTTGAATCGGNACCTTCAAAATTTCTTGGTTTGACAATACAGTNCTATCCTACTNTCATCTTTGCTAGGCTTTCCTAACCCAANATACNATCATATACCCAATNATATTTTATACAAGCGCTTGAGTAAATGCAAACGCAAAATTTTCTACTCATGTAGGCNTTTGATTCACTGATCCACCCGAAAGATATNAAAGTGGTCNNAACAATTTCGGNNTATCTTTACCAAAATTAGACTNAAACTGTATCCAAATTCCGTCGTTATACAGNATNCNAACCTGTCGCTNGTAGCCTTTTNCGAAANTTGNANTNAATCGCAAGCAAATTATGTTTCGTTGAACTTTGACACCAGTCTTGCTACATGCTATGGTTTTTCCCATGCAACCACTATCTTGAGCAGCACTATTCCTCCACTTAATGCTCATGATTTGCATTGGGACAATTTACTTGCTTATTATTGGTACAATTAAAACTTGATGGTTATTGATAGAGCTTGTATGATGACAAGTGACTGCTGTGTGGTCGCGGCAGTCTTTCTGATTTTCTCCTCCTTGTTGTCAGTGACCTGATGCTTTTGGTAGAATCGACAACAATATTTAACTACAGTGAATTAAAACCATCCTGCTAGCATGATAGTTGTCTCTGGCTCGGTTCCAATGATAGAATTGAGTGAAACGCTACTGAAATAGACAACCATTTGACTCTGTGTTAATTCTAGGTTAGCTCACATATATTAAAGGAAATTGGGTTATCTGGATCTGAGAAATGTTAAGAGGTTAAGATTGAAAAAGAACCAACCACCTATTATTACACTTACAACTGACTTTGGTCTTACTGACATATATGTTGGTGAAATGAAAGGTGTGATTTTTCAGATTAATCCTCAAGCTCAGATTGTGGATATCACTCACAGTATCCCCCCCAAAATCTCTTCTCAGCAGCTTTTCAAATTAACAACGTATATCAATATTTTCCAGCTGGATCCATTCATATTATTGTTGTTGATCCTGGTGTTGGAAGTCAGCGGAGATCAATAGTGTGTCAGACAGAAAAGGCAACATTCGTTTGTCCTGATAATGGGATTTGCACCAAAATCTTTGAACAGGAAGAATTGATCAGAGCCATTGAGATTACCAACCTTAATTTTTGTTTGCCTCAGGTGAGCCGTACATTTCACGGCCGAGATGTGTTTGCACCGGTAGCTGCCTATATTTCCTGTGGCATCTCATTGACGGATCTCGGGCCAGAAATCTCAAATATTACCATGCTTTCCATACCACAGCCGAAAATTACCGAGGACAGAATAATTGGTGAAGTTATCTGGATTGATCACTTTGGAAACGCCATAACTAATGTTTCAATGAAGTCATTTAAATCAACATTTTTCAACGCTAAGTTTGCAATTCAGATAGCTGGAATGGAAATAGATCGTCTTAGCAGCTTTTATAGTGAGTCTGATGTTGGTTCGACTCTAGCATTAGTTAACAGTTCTGGTAATATTGAGATTGCTGTCAATCAAGGTTCCGCATCATCAATTCTGAACATCAAAGTAGGAGAGAGAATCCTTTTTTTGAAAATACTATCTCCTTAAATAATGCGATTTCAGAGAGGAATCTGAATCAAAGATGCCAGAATGGGCCGAAGTTCGAATGACCGCTGATTTTATCAATATAGTTGCCGAAGGTAAGCTTGTCACAGAAATCAAATTTTCTCCATACGTCAAATTAAAGAATTTAGACCGGCAGACGTTACCTTATTCAATCTCGGCTAAGTCACGTGGCAAGGAATTAGGACTAATTTTCCGATTTGGAAACTGGAAGTGTCAATACACTATAACCCTAGGCATGAGTGGTAAATTCATATTAGTATGCGATGAAGGTGATTTGCCAAAACATAGCCATGTTCGATTTGTTTTTTCAGACCGAACCGAACTTGTTTTTGTAGATGTTCGTAGATTCGGTAAAGGTGATTACCGAAGTTGGGCACCTCACCGAGGCCCTGACCCATACGATGAATTTGAGGTTTTCAAGAACAATATCTACATCAACATGCAGAAAAAGATATTATCAAAACCTATCTCAGAAATATTGATGAATCAAAACTATTTTAATGGGGTTGGAAATTATTTAAGGGCCGAAATTTGTGGGAAGTTTGATTGTAATCCATTCTTGTCAGCACGTGAAATTATCGATGATGAGTTTCTATCTCATACTTCTGAAATTATGCATCAATCTTATTTGTGTTCGGGTGGATCACTCCATCAATGGCAAAATCCTTTTTCCAGCCTAGAAAAAAGTGCAGAATATTATTTGAAGAAAACTCGGTCTCTGCAAGAGTGGCTTGAATTCTATGGAAAAGGAGAAAGTATAGTTGATAGAACTGGCAGAAGGTTCTGGTTTAACAACAAATGGAGGGAGTTTCTAGATAGGTCTCTTACTTAATGGGGAGGCTTGATTTTTTAAACAGGGACAGATATTAAGAATGGTAAAATTGGATTTGCACGGTGTCAAACACGACAAGATACATGACACAGTTGAAGACTTTATTCTTTGTCACGATCCACCATTAGAAATCATCACAGGAAATAGTAGTAAGATGAAACAATTGGTAATAGAAAAACTTTCCGAATACGATTTTCAATACCGTTACAAGGATTGGATGAACCTTGGTTCACTGATCATTTACGAAACTGATGACTGCCAGCGTAGCGAAGGATGAGATTTATCTTTCAACGGGAATGGTACACGTTGACCAAGCGAATGTGATTCCCAAGCCCCGTGGATCATCTCCAAAGAACCTCCTCCCATCCCAACCAGAAGAAATTGGTGGTAAATCAGGGGCTTCTGGTGCCAGCAAGGAATTAATTATGCGTGCTTGGAGAACTTGGGTGATTTCAGTTGATAGTTGCTGCTCGGTGATTTTATTTTCTTCTGAAAGCTGAATATGTCCCATTGGTGGTTTTTCTATTGGTGTAATGAATTCACTTCGAATAAATATTACCGTGGAAACACTTCTGCATAATACAGACCTTGGGTGCAGATGGGTTCTAAGCGATAGGCCTTATCATTAGCCTGCAGTTGACCCGAAAATGGCAGTCCGCGTGTAATCCATTTATAAAACCAAAGGAGCAAAATGCTCTCCCTCCAACCACAAGTCCCGCATCGCGATCCCGGGTGCTAATTTCTTGATTGTATTTGATATTTTCAACTACGGTTTTATCTATTCCAGTATTAAGATGAGCCGAAGCCCAATTCACATCACCAGCAAAGCATCCTACCCAA
>PBXZ01000014.1:0-8000 GCA_002729415.1 Candidatus Poribacteria bacterium
CGAAAGGGAAGATATGAGAATCGATCGAATTGATGTCTACTATGTTGAATTACCATTGATCTATCCTTGGCGAACAGCTTATGGTGAAGATGCCGCTATTGATTCGGTACTGGTACGCATGGTTTCTGGTCAACACGTTGGTTGGGGGGAATCCACCCCTTTCAAAGCGCCAGCCTATTCACCTGAAACCGCGATGTCTGTTTATCATACAATAACCGAGTTTATTGCTCCCGCTCTGGTGGGGCGAGAATTCGAAACAGCTGATCGACTTCTGGATACATGCAAATGGATCAAAGGAAATCCGTTTGCCAAGGCTGGACCGGAGATTGCTTGGTGGTTGCTTAAAGCTGACATGCAAAAAGTTCCATTATATCATTTATTAGGTGGCACTTTTAGAGATGTTGAGGCGGGTGCTGATTTCGGTGTGCAGGATTCGATTGATATGTTACTGGAAAAGATAGAAGGTGCTGTTAATGATGGATTTAAACGGGTGAAACTAAAAGTGCGCCGGGGTTGGGATCTCGATATGTTGCAGGTGGTCTGTTGTACCTTTCCTCGGCAGACTTTTCATATCGACTGTAATTCTGGATATACACTGGATGATATAGACTTCTTTAAGAAGGTGGATGAACTTGGGCTCGCCATGATTGAACAACCACTATATCACAATGATTTGCTGGATCATGCGGAATTACAAAAGCAGATTGGTACACCTGTTTGTCTAGATGAGTCAATTGACTCGGTACGTGCTTTTGAGTGGGCCTTGAAACTAAAATCGTGTCAGGTTCTTAATATTAAGACCGGTCGTGTTGGGGGGCTGTCAGTGGCGGTTAAACTACATGATATGGCACGTGACGCAGGTATTCCCTGCTGGGTTGGGAGCATGCTGGAAAGTGGTGTTGGTGCTGGTGTCTTGGTTGACCTAGCGACGCTTGATAATTTTACTTACCCAGGANACCTGTTTCCCAGCCGGTTTTTCTACCGTCAGGATTTGACAGAACCAGAACTGGTATTAAATGATGACTGTACTTTCACGCCGTCGACAGTCGTTGGCATACCCTATAACCCAGTACATGAACGCATCGAACAGGTGGCAAAACTCAGTCAAACTCTATTACCTAGGTGATAAGCACCTTTACCAAGTCATCAGATTAGAGTTGTATAGATATAGCAGAATATCTGCTTGGAATAGGACTCAGCGGTTGAACTCATCGGGTTTTTTACTGTCAGGTGGCCAGTATCCGTTACGAGATTGTTCCCACAAATTACCACATAGACCTGAGATTACCCGCCACTCAGATGCACCCAAGTCCGGATCGGGATGAAAAAGAAAACGCTGAAGTCCCGCTTTCTTTGAAGCTGTTAGGATGCCATGCAAATCTCTGGCAGTCATAGCATCACCCGCGTGTGGACTTCGCCCGGTAGAAACCCAGGCAATCACCTTATTATAATCGCCTATAGCGTCCAACGCTCGACGTGTTTCATTAAGTACGATNTCTTCAAAGAATTCCTCTGGGAATCCCAGTTCCATATCCATCAATGACTGAACATTTGGTAACTGCAATCCAAATAAAGATTTGACTATCGCTAAACAATCTTGTTCAGTCAAGGAATGATTCCATTCAGCCAACTTTCGCACCCAACGCGCGATGGTTCCGTACATACCATCAAAACCACGGTGCCAGAAATAATGTTTGGGAAATATGTAGTCAAAAAGTAGTGCCATTTGTTGGTAGTTTTGCCCGGTCAATGATGAAAAAGTCGCTGTTCGTGGAATACCCCCAAGTTTTACTTTTCGGTTTAATCCGTCCAACTGTGTACGGATAGATCTCATGTAACCTAGTGCCAGTTCCTGCCGTGTTCGTAACCAGTAGAGTGTATCCTCATTGATATCAAACAGAGTTAAAGCTGCTAACATACCCCCTGAAGCATGATACCTGACTAGGTCCGGTGTTAAATGGTGAAGTCGATTCCGTAGATGCTCAATTCCCCGCTCGAGTCGGCTGACATCAAATCCAAGACAAGCAAGCTGATTTTTATTCTGACGAATTTCGAGGAGCTCGCCACCATGATGGTAAGCTAATTCATAGTGTTGTTCCCCGGGACCATCTATAATCACTCCATGTGTTTGTGGGTAAGCATCAATTATGTCCTGTACTTTTGCTGCAAATCCTACTGCACCATAAGGGTCTTCTGCTAATGGTCGATTGCCTCCACCTCCAGGGACACTGAAGGTCATAATATGCCAGTCACGGGATACTGCGTCGTCCAGCATAGCATGTAGAAGCTTTTCCTTCTTCGGGTCGCGTGGTGTTTCTGGAGGGGGATCGACCCCGAAAGATTTGTAGACCTTCGGATTGGCAGCAAAGATGGGGATTGACGTACCGTTCCCCTGTTTGAACCGCAAGTAACCGAATACAATTCCACGTATACCGCCTTCCTCCCAAGCATCGAACGTTTGCTTGTAGCTGGCCATCCAACGTTCCAGCGGGTCTTGCATGAAAATCCAGCCGATCATAATTAACCTCCTTGGTTAGTGTGAGAGTGCTTTTGTTAGTTAAAATTGAATGCTTAAGGAGCTTAGTCGAGCTGAGGAGGACCAGTGTAACCGATGCTTTGCCAACCGGCTACGTCACCGCCTTTCAGACGATATGGATGGGGGATAATTCCCAAGGAACGGTCTTCGACTGGAAGGAAAATGCGTTGATGGTTAGCTTGAGCTGACTGTTTCAAGGCCACCGCGATTTCTAGAGCCTGACGATAATCGTGACCGCTGCACATGGCTTCAGATTCCGTGTCGATAGCCAACATCAGCCGTTCAATGGCCGAAATGAAAACGTTAGGTTGAGGTGTATCCATGAACTTGGGTGTGACTACCGAGGCGTCATTTCCTTGAGTGATCACTGGTCCAGAAGAGGTAATTTGTACCTGACCGTCTTCCCCTTTGATGGAAACTCGGCAGGAATCGTTTTTTGAGGGTTCTGATACTTGGCAGACAATGTCATGAGACAAACCCAATTGACCATATGCGGGACAGTCAATCTCCTGATTATTGATTTCGGTTGTTGGCATCCAACCAGATTCTGGTGGTAGTGTCCATCCTTCCACCCATGATACTTCCATACCGGTTAGTAAACGAACCATCGTCAACTGAACACATCCACCACCAGAAACTTCGCGTGGTAATCCAGCTGGAATTTCTGCCCCGATCAAACGACCGATACTACCTGATTGTATCCAGTTAGCGATCTCCGGCAAGTAGGGACCGTCCCAGTAACCTGTACCGCAACCGAAGGCGGTACTACGATCACGACAGGTGCTTACCATTTCATCGGCTTGTGACAGGGTTACAGCAATTGGTTTTTCGCATGAGACCGCTTTAACACCAGCTTCCGCGCAGGCAATCACCGCTTCTGGGTTATGGGAGACCGGCAAAATGATGGAAACAATATCTGGTAGATCATTAGCCAATAGGTCCGTTACCGTGTCGAAAATTACTTCGACACCATATCGGTCAGCGAAAGCTTGACGACGATCGTGTGCTTGATCTACCAGTGCTACAATCTGACAGTCTGGATGTTCTGCATAAGCTCGAAGATAGTGACGTCCCCATGTGCCAGCTCCACCTACGATNGCAACTCTATATTTNTGNTTTTTCAAAACGANTCCTTTCAGCTTTTTCAGTTCTTAAGGNCTATAAATNCGNTTTATTGATTTANGTTTGNTTTTTCGTGCTTAGGCTGACATAGGTCTTATCAATNTGGGTTAAGATGTTATTGGGATTNNATCNCTTTAGCCTGAACCCAAAATGTTGAGAAATTTGGTCAACTGCTAAGTGNTCAGNTATGGTACCAGCACGATTNATTTCTCAACATTCTTCGCCNATNGTTTTCNCTTCTGAGTGGTACTACGATGTTATATTTANGTAGGTATTGNTTTTACTTCCTTNGAGCAGTCGCAACGGTCAGGCCTAATCGAATTCTATCATTGAGGTATTTTACNCAACCTGTCAACCATACTCTCGTATAGGTTAACAGAATTTTGATGGNAGGGCAGATGAATTCTATCTGTTTAACGTGNTAGCAATGTCTAGAGAGGNGGTAGGTGTNTNGTAACTGGGTAACTAAATAACGAATCGTTTGATTTCACTCATCAACGATGTTCCAANAATTGATCATTTATTTGTCCAACNTGGCTGATCAATCCTGATNTNGTTGGGGNCAGGAAATTAGNCTGGTTGTTGGGAGAAGTAGTTGAACGGGTTTGACAAATTAGAGTTGATACTATAAAATAACTNGAAAGATTTTTGTAGAGAGGCNAAATGGNAAATCAGGTAGGTTCAGGNAAAAAAAGNCGCCGTGACTTCATCAAGGCGGCGGGAGCGACAGCCCTGACGTCTGTTGTCGCCCCCACAATNCTTCATGCTGCTGACAAAACAGGCAAAAGTAACCTTGTTGTTGGNACAGGCGAGTATCGTTACGAAGTATTCCATGACTGGCCACAGTTGCCCTCAAAGTTCAGTTGGCAGACCACCCACAATGTGGCTATTGACGCAGAGGGATTNCTCTATGTTATCCACGAGGGCAAAGCCGACNTAANTGANCACCCTTCTATATTTGTGTTTGATCANAAGGGNAAGTACNTCCGTTCCTTCGGTAATCAGTTCCANGGCGGTGGTCATGGACTGGAGGTACGCACTGAAGGTGNGGATCAATTTCTATACGTTTGCGCNTATCAGCAAGTCAAGGCCTTTGCCAAGCTNACACTAACAGGCGAAGTGGTTTGGGAGAAGTATGCTCCGATGGACAGTGGAATCTATCAGAAGGATGAGGACACTATTCGCGTCAAGCGTTGGGGNCGTGACGCCTTTATGCCAACTAACTTTGCTTTTCTAAATGATGGAGGCTTTCTNTTAGCCGATGGATATGGTTCTTTCTANATTCACCGCTACGANAAGGANGGCAANTGGGTTTCGAAATTTGGCGGGCCGGGNCAAGGTGAAGGCAAGTTTGAAACGCCNCATGGAATCTGGATTGATCNGCGGCNGGATCGTCAGGAACGAGTGGTGATTTGTGANCGTGCTCACCATACACTACAGTANCTTACTTTGGACGGAGAATATATTGAGACTCTCAGNGGCTACGGCNTACCAGCCAATATTGATANNTGGAAGGATCTGATGNTGGTTCCTGANTTGCATGCTCGCCTAAGCATTCTCGANGGTGAAAATAATNTTGTTGCCCGTCTAGGTGATGACGTTGAGCGGGTAACTGGAGAGAAAGACGTCCGCAGTGATCCNAANAGNTGGATGGCAGGCAAGTTCGTCCATCCGCATGATGCCTGTTTTGACTCCGAGGGTAATATCTACGTTGCCGAGTGGGTGGCCACCGGCCGAATCACAAAATTACGTCGCCTTAGCTAAAATTAAGGGGCAATATTCTAGTCAACTTTTAGTGTGTGGATTCCTCTTTGGTTAGTTTTTGCTCGAGTATCTTTACAGATCATAGCTTTGTTGTTTTTTTATCATTACCACTTAGCTCGTTAAGGAGTTTAATATGCCAGTTTATTTCTTAGAGGATTTAAAGGACGAAGCGATTGATAACAAGTACCTTGCTATTGTTATTGCTACGAAACGTGCTCGTCAACTGAATAGAAGAAGCATTGAGCAGTTGAATCCAAGTACAAAACGATCGGCTTCTATCGCTCTGGATGAGTTATTTTCAGGGGAAATTCAGTTTCGTGAAGAAGTTGAAGCTGCCCAAGAAGTTGATGATGAGGTATCCCTTGATTATTTGATATCTATGAATTCTTACGATGATGATTCATCCGATGATGACAGCTAGAAGCAATCGGAATCTAACTGTATAATTTTCTTTTTCTCTGGCACTTAACTTAAGGAAGCCAGTTGTTTCCNANCTTCATGGAATTCTTCCCCTTTTTGTTGGCATTGTATCAACAAGAGGATCGTCGCCAAAGACCTACATTTCGTAGACCTGCTGTATCAGGAGCTATGCTATGTGAACTCTGGCAGGTAAGCAGTTTGACGAGCCAGCAGCTCTTCCATCATTTGTTCAGCGCGATTGGGACTATCAACCGTGGGTTCAAGTAACAGGGCTGATAGAAGAGCTCGTTTCGATCTTTCCGCGTAAGCTTCCACCAGCAAGTTCTGTATGGAAATCTGTTGCCGGCACATGGCGGCGATTCCTTCTGGTAACGGACCAACTTTAATAGGGTGAATACCGCTACCATCAACTCTGACAGGTACTTCCACAATGGCGTCTTCTGGTAGGTTACTAACATATTTTTCTGTGTTTGGAACGTTTAAGCCAGCAAAACGGGCAGGCTGATCGAGTTCAATGGCGCAAATAATAGGTACAGCTGCCTCAGTGGTTGGTGATGCTAATGATTCTGTCATTGGTGTTTGACGGTTAGCAACCTGCTGAATCTCCTGCCAAGCAGGCAGACTGGTGTCATCTCCCGTTTCTCGAACCCTGACATGGCGACGTCGATAGTTCTCGAACTTTGGTCCTATCATATCGTAAGCAAAACCCACGTACTCACCGATATGGCTATCGAAAGGGAAGGTCAAAAGGCCGAAAGTTTGATGGAGAAATCGTGCCAGCGGCTGGACGACGGTTTCATCCTCTGCAATGGCTTTATTTAAAACTGGTGTCATATCCGTGCCGGTTTTTATATCATTGACGCCTAAGATCCAATGAAAGTGGTTAATCCCGCCGATCAAGAATTCTAGATCGTTCGGGTTCTTGCCCATCATTCTTGAAGCGACCTCGCAGGTTCCCTGGGTACCATGGCAAATACCGACGGCATCCAATTTTGTCAATTTGCTGATAGCTAGGCAGATACGGCTTTCCGGGTTGGTAAAGTTCAAAACTAGAGCTTGGGGACAAACCTCCTCCATGTCTTTGATGATTGGCATCATCAGGTGTGTACTGCGTAAGGTATGAAAAGCTGCTCCAGGGCCACCGTTTTCGCCATAGATGTGCCGGAATCCGTAGGTTAGCGGCGTATAGAAGTCCTGTTCCCAGAGCGTAATTCGGTCTCTAGCCACACAAGTGATCACATAGTCGGCATCACAGAATGCTTGGCGGCGGTTGGTGGTAGCCTCAATTTGGGTTGGTACCCGTCGGTACTCTTTCAGGACCTCCGAGAAATGATACATTCGATCTAGGGCAGTTTGCTCGACATCTACCAGCACCAATTTTAGTTCGGTTTCCTCGTTCAACCTGGTACAAGCTAAAACGTCGGCAATGGCTGCTCTACCAAAGGACCCGCTTCCCGCACCCACGATGACAATTTTGACTGTCTGCATTTTGAATTATTACCTCACCTCTAGTTCTGTTTTTATGTTCCTCCAGTTTGAAAAGACCTCACTTTGTTGCNNNNAAAGTGGCAAATGAGNCTAGACCNAATGGATTACGCATTCTAGCATGAGAAGAGTTTCAACGTAAAGAGTAAGGTAAATACTATGTTTCTAATATANGCTGTAGGCTAAAAGATCATGGAGTCACTAACCTAAGTAGANGGCTTTTTGNNNNGCCGAACTAATTTTTTTCATTTTTTTNCTAAAAGGCCTAATGTTTTTTTCTNTCCTGCCGATATATAAACAGCTTGATTGAGTGTAGGAACTCAATTNAGGCAGTTNAAACACACAAACAACAACCNTNNAAANAACATTAGGAGAATCAAAATGAACTCTTTCAGACTTCAAAGTAACCCGACCTCGACTTTCGCTTACAGTCAACTCAATAAAACTCAAGCTCTACTCAATAAAAATATTCAACGACTCTCTTCCGGTCTGCGCATCAACAGCGCTGCCGATGATACCGCCGGGTCAGCCATGGCTACCCGTATGACTAACCAAATTCGCGGTATGCATCAAGCCAATAGAAACTCTCGTGACGCCAATAACCTCTTAGCCACGACAGAAGCCGGATTGAACAACATTGGTGATTTACTGGCACAGATGAGGGAACTCTCGG
>PBXZ01000015.1:0-29476 GCA_002729415.1 Candidatus Poribacteria bacterium
AGAATTAGTAATGGGATGCATTTACGTGGCATCTGGGGTTCTGACCGTATTGCTTGGCTTAGCTTCCAATGGATGGTTGATCTTCACTGTCTTTCTGCAACCAATGGTTACGACCTCTTTTTTCCCTGTCTCAGTACTAGCTCTGGCAAATACCGAATCATCGCGTACCCGCGATGTTGCTATATCATTAATGATTCCATTTGTTTATTTATTTGCTGGTGGAATTGTTCCTGCAAGCATGAGTGCTATGGGGGAATATTACAAGTTTGCCATCGGCCTGATGTTGATGGGAGTGTTTCTATTGTTTAGCTTATTACCTTTGATGTTTTTACGTGTCCGATTGTCCTAATCTATCTAGGAGTGTAGAATTTCCGGTCATTCTAGCGAATGAATCTATATGTTTTCAACGAATGAAAATACATGGTTCAATCGTTTATGGTGTAGGGTTTCCAAGCTCTTCTTTCTCTGATCGGATGTATTGATCTGTGCTAGATCAATACATTTGTGTTTTTGTTCGTTGGATATTGCTCTAGAGCCAATTTAACCTGTTGAAATACATCAGACCAATCTCCAATCCGATGTTGGCGGAATAACCTCATCTTGGGATACCAGAGTGTATCTTCCCTTTCTAATGTCCACCGCCAATCTGGTATATGAGGCAGTAGAGTCCAAACTTGTTTTCCTAGTGCTCCCGCCAGATGAACTGTTGTGTTAGATGTTGATATAACCAAATCTAAGGCTGATATTTGGGCAGCAAAATCATCTAAGCTACTTAGTGAATCGATCTCCTCATCTTGATGAATCTTTAGATTGTTATGTTTCTGAAATTCATTTAATTCCTGTTTAACGTTACCGTACTGTAGATTAATAAAATAGCAGTTCCTTTGCGCAAGAACGGGTTGCCAGTGTTCCAAAAGTGTGCTTTTCTTTTTTTTTGAGTATGTCTGTCTTTGATCAATTCCGGTACTTTTCCAGGAAATACCAATCAGTATTTTCTCCTTAGCTAGTTCTTGGTATTTCTTCCTTATCTCGGAAGTCTTCTTCGGACATGCATATAAGTAGGTATTTCGATTAAGTATAAAACTATTGTTATCTGTCCTGAACCATTTCCCCAAGCTTCCGATTGGTGTTTGATAATCCATAGTTGTATTCAGTAACTGTGAATTGGGCGGGTTTTGGCGAGGGATAAATCGAATCTTGGGGAAAGAACGCTGGAAGAGAGAAACCATTCTTGTGTCACTTTCAACGATGACATTGGCGTTTCTGCTTAGTAGATCAGGAAGTATACTGGAGAACATGATTTCATCGCCAATTCCCTGTTCAGTCCAAACCAGAATGGATTTGGCTTTGGGATCTGTCCCTTCCCAAAATGGTTGAGAGAAATCTCGTTTTTCAAAAGGGAAATTATCACACTGACGTCGCCATTCGTATTGCTTCCAACCATTTTTAAAATCACCTTTTAGAAGCAACGTCATAGCCAAATTGTTATGAGCTTCAGCGTGGTTGGGCTGGATATAGGTAGCCTTTTGGAAAATGCGAATAGATTCCTCCAGCTGTCCCTGTTCTCGCAACGCGTTACCTAAATTGTTATAAGCATCAGCATAGTTGGGTTGGATTTCAAGTGTTTTCTGGTAAATCTGGACTGATTCCCTTAGCTTTTCGTGGTCTATAAGTACGACCCCCAAGTTATTGTAAGCATCAACATAGTTAGGTTGAATTTGAATAGCTTGCTGATATGCTTCAATAGCTTCTTCCAGTTTTTCTTGTCGGTGAAGAGCGTTCCCCAGATTGTAATAGGCTTCCCCCTGATTGGGTTGAATTTGAATAGCTTGCTGATATGCTTCAATAGCGTCATCAATTCTGTTTTGATTTATAAATATGGTTCCTAAATTATTGTAAGCATCAGCATGGTTAGGTTGAATTCGAATAGCTTGCTGATATGCTTCAATAGCCTCCATGAATTTTCCTTGTTCCCGCAACGCATTCGCTAGACTATAATAGAATGGGGATTGCTTGGAGTCTATTTCTATTGCATGAATAATTAAGTCAACTGCGACCGGATATTTGCCTGTTTGACAGGCGATGATTCCTAGAAAATGGAAAGCTTCCGCATTTTGGGAATTGTATGTTAGTATCTGTTTACATATTCTTTCCGCTTGTGCTAACTGACCTGCTTGATGAAAAGCAACAGCTTGTTGGAATTTTTCGTCAATATCAACGGCTGAAACAGGGAATTGTGGTGCAAAGTCTCGCTGTTGTTTTTTTTTACTTCCATGTTCAGAATGTTCTTTATCCATATGTTTTGTCGCCAAGTTTTAGCATCAACACACAAAATCCCATATCATCATTATTCTATAAGAATAGATTGAAGAAGACAATATCAGAGATGCGTCTGTGTTTTTCAGGATTATCTTGCTGAGTCAAATAACAGATGTAAACTTTGTTTGTTTCATTTCTTCATGAAATATAAATTAGGTCGCGATCTCAAGATGGTGAGTGGGGGAAAACCTGGTTTTTTGAACCCGAATCCACGATAACGAATAAAATCTGATTTTTGGCAAAATTGCTGGAATTCCGGGTTAAACTTGTTTTTTTAGAAAATATGAAATACTTCGATCCGTGGGTCTAGGAATAGATCAGTGAAAACTTTTGACGTCTTATTTAGTATTTCCTCAATCGTGTGTTAAATCGAATTGTGATGAGGCTTCTCTCAGTCACCTGGAGACTGATTGGGATTGCAGATATGTTGGTTGAGTATTTATTGGACAAAAAGCAAGCGTTGCTCTATATGAGTCAGTCTATGAATTCCGGTTCTTGTCTTAGATGCCTAAATTTGGGCAGGGGATTTACGTGTTTTGTAAGTGTAAACTTCAACGGGATCGTGATCTGGTTAAATCGTTAATTTCACTANTGTTGTTACATGGTGTTTTAATTTCAGCTGAAGCTCCGATGGATCCTTTCCGAAATTATCTCTGCTGCTTTTTTATCTAGATGAAGTGGATTAACCAGTAATTTTCCTTCTTTAACCCTAGCATGGCCTAGATAAATGGGAGGATTTTCGTNACGGAGGTCCCGGCAAATCGTCATTGCCGTTGGGCCACTGATTGTTTCTTTAACAGTTATNTCCAAAACAGGTAAGCTTTCTTTATCCTNTTTATCATAGATAGCACATTGTACAGGACAATCCTGCAGCCTTTGGGCAATTNCTTCAAGAATAGATCTAGCTGTTNGTACAGATGCATCGTAAGCTCCGGAAATAAATAAACGTAGCGCGACAAGTAGAGCGATAATCTCCTCTTTTGATACTTTGAATCCTCGTCCAATTCCGTGGCGTGGAATTCCTTCAAACTTCGTTCTATCAATAAAATCCGCTGGTGGGTCCCAAAACTCAAGGTGATCGTCCATATCCAGCATTTGTAGGGCTGCTGAGCCTATAAGATCCCTNTTACCGCAAAGGATCCCTGTTGATTGGGGGCCGCGAATTGCTTTTCCTCCGCTAAATGCGACCAAGTCAGCACCTGTGGCGGCTATTGATTTAAGATTGCTTTTCGGCGGAAGTTCCGCGGCTGCATCTACCAATACTGGTAGATGGTGTTCATGGGCAATNTCCACAACCTGTCTCAGATCCGGTGTGGATTTNGAGCTGTATACATAAACGACACCGGCAGTGTTCGTATTAAAAGTTGCTCCATATTCCCATGTTTCAGTTTGTCGAACGCCCGCATTGGCTGCAAGTTCATTAAATCCGACTTCAACTAAATGCGCACCGGATGCACGAATAGCGTGGTCATAACCGTTTCGCTGCTGACGGGCAATGACGAATTGGTTTGGGAAATCTTGACAATGTGGTAANGTCTCCATCCTTTTTAGGTTATATCCGGTCAGAATTGCTGCGGTTCCCAGAGTCAAAGCGGAGGCCGCACCAGAGGTAATCAAGCCTGCTTCTGTAGCGGTTGCTTCGGCAATAATCCTAGAAGCGGAAGCTTGAAGCTGTTCCAAAGGTACTGATGCTCGGGCAGCTTCAGCAAATGCTGCTAATGTTTCCNGATTCATCGGAGCNCCACCAAGACGTGTTACTGCGCCAGAAGCGTTAATAATTGGTGTAATTCCGAATTCTTGGTAGATTCCCAATTTTTACCTCATAATTGTTAATTTAGGATTTCATTTCTAAAATGATAAACTTAGGCCGTTGGTGATTTCGAGGTCGTGTTTAGCGATTCTAGTAGGTGGTTGGCTGTCATAACGGAGATTTAATCTGACTGAGAACCGAATCTGATCTGTTATGCGAAAGCCAATGTCACCTTCAAGGAGAATTCGAAAATCTTCCCTGTGGCTCGGATTTATCTGAAAGTAGCCCGTTGTGGCTGAGGAAATCCAATCATCAATCTGCCAGATAATAGTGGAATAATTCGTTGATCTCATAATATCAGAATTGATTTGACCCAACTCGGCATCATCAATCAGCTCGTTTTCCCACATGGTTCCGATACCAGTATATAGACGGATCTTTGGGTTATCACCGGGTGAGAAGAAAGCTATCCGTAACCCTCCTCCCGCAAGATTTCGATCCTTCAATAAAATTGATTCGCTGAATTGCTTTTGGACAAACGATTCAAACATGAAAATGTTCGTGATATGNCGGATTCCACGAAGATGAAACATCCCTTTATTGATAAAGGATTGGTCATCTTTTCTTAGGAATTGGAGATTTCCAACACCGAAAGTATGGTAATTGCCAGTGATGTAATCAGAGCGGATTCGTGTCCAAAGCGTTCGTATATCGGTATTACCTGAGTGATGGGAAAAACTAAGTCTGACATTATTGTAGAATCCTTGGTCTTGGTTCAGTTGCTTAATGGTTTCTGCCGTGAAGACATTCACTTGAGCTAACGTGGGTTNCAATAATAAAAATGGCAACGTGANAAACAAAAAAAGCCTGATTTTAATCATGCGGGACCTTTTTCGACCAANCCCTNGCTCTTNAGTAGATCTGAAAAATGCTATGANGATGCTGAATTCCTGTCGTTTAAAATACAGGGCTGATTATCCTGANGGNTGCCATNTATGTTGCTACTCAATTGTTCAAACAGTAAGCTTAATCAGCCCTGTCTTGGAGACTAATTATATTTCTGGGATATCAACAGCAACTTCTTGTCCGAGTTGCTGCGATCGAAAAATGCCATCCATGATCATATTAGTTGTTAATACACCTTCAGGTGGAATTGGTGAGGGACCATTCGTTTTAACTGCTTCACGAAATGCAGTCATCTGAGCTTCCCAAACGTCCACGCTTGGTAGTCCGGAGAAATGGACATCAACCATCTCTTCCTGCTGCCAGCTTTTACCACCATCTTTAACTTCTACTGTTAGTCCTTCTGCGTCTGCCAGTCCCTGAATCTGGTTAGTCATTTCATCGATATGAACAATCGGACCTCCAAGTGAAATTCCAGCTTGTTTACCTAAAAAAAAGGTTCCACCCAGTGAGTTTTGGTGTACTGCCCATGAGATTTTGAATAGCATGACGCGACCGTCTTCAAATCGAACGAAAGCGGCCCCAAACTCTTCCACATCCATATCCTTCCAGCGTGGGTTTTGTTCCGCCAGATAATCTGCCGTAATTGCTGANACACGAACGGGTGTGGGATATCCCATCACGTAGAGTGCATTATGCATACTATAAATACCAATATCTACAATTGCTCCTGCACCAGCGGTTTTCTTGTTAGTGAAAGTGCCTCCAGGAATGCCGCGTCGTCGCGTATCACACGTTTCAGCGTAATAGATGTCTCCGGTGACACCAGCGTCTACCAGTTTTCGGGCAAATTGCAGGTTTGCGGAGAAAGTACTATGAATTCCAATCTGCAAAATTTTACCAGATGCCTTGGCAACTTTGACCATTGCTGTTGCATCTTCGAGTGTTGCGGCCATTGGTTTCTCNCAAAAAACGTGTTTTCCTGCTTCGAGAGCTGTCACGGTNGGGTCTCTGTGTGCTTGATTATATGTGCAAACGCTCACAGTATCGATCTCGTCGAGTTCGAGCATTTTTTCAACACTTGTAAACGCATGTTGCTTTGGTACACCCCATTCCTCAGCNGCTTGGATAGCNTTNTCCTCGAAAATATCGCAAACCGCGACNAGCTCAAAACCACCAGCTTTTTCGTAAGCGCTACGATGTGCGCGTGATATACCACCAGTACCAACAATACCNACTTTAATTTTGTCCATTAGGATTCGCTCACCTCAAAAAGATTGATTTATGGAACTGATTATCCCACTTTCCCTTTTCTATTGTCAATCTGTATTATGAATGGCTGGCCCTTGATGATTTTCTAACATTTTGGTAGAATTACTTAAGGTTATTTATTCTAGCTGGATGAAGGAGATTACCATAGTAGCCCAGAGACAAGATGAATTCGGTCAGACCTCAACCTCCCGTTTTATTCTCCGTGTTTTAATTTTTGGTTCCCTCCTGATTGCGCTGAANTGNTACTGGATTATTTCGGCAGAAAACCGTGTCGTGTGGGAACTNACCGATTTTTCTGTTTTTCCAACTGTTCTCTTTACACTCTTCGTCTTAGCAGGTGTTAACCTGTTGCTGAAACAATCATTCAAAAACCTAGCCTTACGCGATTCTGAAATTGCGANTTCATATATTATGGTTTCTGTAGCTACNGCATTGGCTGGGCATGACATTATCCGCCAACTGGTACCGTTAATGGCNAATCCGTTTTGGTACGCTACACCTGAAAATGAGTGGGANGAGCTTTTCTTTCGCTATCTGCCAACTTGGTTGACTGTTCCAAATAGACGCGTACTACAAGGNTATTTTGAAGGGGATGCAAACTTTTGGCAAGCGCAATATATTTCTGCCTGGNTNATTCCCATATTGGCTTGGACGGGGTTNGTGGCTTTGTTACTGTTTGTCATGTTGTGCATTAATATTGTGATACGAAAACAGTGGGTTGAACATGAGAAACTCAGTTATCCTTTAACTGTGATGCCTGTTGAGGTGATTGCCAATACGTCTAAACTTTTTTCCAATAAACTTATCTGGCTTGGATTTATAATTGCCTTTGCTCTTGAAGTCATCGCTGGACTTAACTATCTTTTTCCATCTATCCCACCGTTAAAAATCAAGTATATAGTTCCCACTGCCATGAGACCATGGAATGCAATGAATTGGGGATTTGCTATTTATGTCTATCCGTTTGCTATAGGGTTGGGTTATTTGATGCCGCTAGATCTCTCGTTATCTCTTTGGTTTTTTCTGCTGACATGGAAATTACAGCCGGTTGTTCTAACTACGTTTGGGCTGACAACAGCAGTTGGTCTACTAAATGAACAGCGTGCTGGTGCTTGGATTGGTATTGGAGTTATTGCGTTATGGACTAGTCGGAAACACATAATGAGTGTCATTGGAGGTTTGTTTAGCAAAAAAACGGATGATGGAATTTACTATTTAGCTGTATTTGGAATGATTTTCGGCGTAGCCATCATGGTACTGTTTTGGTATAAGGCAGGCCTCTCACCGTGGGTCGCCGCTAGTTATTTTGCGATCTATTTTATTTTATGCATTGGAATGACTCGAATGCGGGCAGAGCTCGGTCCGCCAACACACGAGCTGCATAATGCTCACCCAGATCGTATTATGGTTGGGTTTCTAGGAACGAGAACTCTTGGTGCTGCGAATTTAACTAACACAACACTCTTATCTTGGCTTGCTTATGGTTATCGGTGCCATCCCATGCCACATCAACTTGAAGGGTTCAAGATCGGATCTCATTTTGATGTCCGTCATAACCGGCTTGTGATAGCCATAATTATTGCTTCAATTATTGGTGCCTTTTTGTCAATTTTGCTTCATGTTTCGTTATATCATAGATTTCAGTTTGCNAGGTGGGGCNTTGGGGAATTCAATCATCTGAGAAGCCGGATNCTATTNCCTAANGGGCCAAATTTTCAGGTNATGCAACAAGTGGGAATTGGTTTCTTNATTACGGCTATTCTTACCGTATTAAAGCGTNGATTTATATGGTGGCCTTTCTACCCAGTTGGATATGCCGTNGGCAAAGGTTGGGCGATGACATGGTTNTGGTTCTCAATTTTCTTGGGATGGCTATCTAAACGACTTCTTTTCGCTGGTGGAGGGGTCAAATATTATCGGATGATGTTGCCACTTTTTTTGGGATTTATTTTCGGNCAATTTGCAGCAGGTAGTCTTTGGAGTCTTCTTGGNATTATACTCGGTAAGAACGTGTATACTATGTTTCCATNAAAAATAGTGCAATTTTTCTCTGTCGCTACGTTAAATTGTTNCCCTTGACTCTTGAATTCAATANCATCCAATGAGATCTTAGTCTTCAAATGTTTTTTCTTGACACNTTCNTTGGTTTCTGAGAAAATGAATTTATGTTTTTCTTACTTGATTTCTAAGGAGTAGCTAAGCAGAACGAAGGATTAAAGTCTATCGTGNTCTTCAAAATTTTTTCGTTAATATTTGTAATTCTGTTGTTGGGATTTGCAGTTGATATTGTGGTTGGAAANACGCTGATATTCGGACGTGGNGGCGATTCGGTTGGTCTTGANCCTGCTCATGAAGAGGATGGTGAATCCTTTAANGTTTGTGAGAATATTTACGATACCTTGGTTCAGTATGCAGAAGACAGTACCGATATTCAGCCGGCTTTGGCGGAGTCTTGGGAGACCTCAGCAGATGGCTTGATTTGGAGGTTCCATCTTCGACGTGGCATTAAATTTCATGATGANACAGACTTTAATGCCGANGCCGTTTTGTTTTCACTTAATCGTCAGCATCAAAGCCAGCACCCGTTTCACAAAGTTGGCGGTCCCTATATTTATTGGACGGACAGTGGTTTGGCCGAAGTCGTTGACCAAATTTCGGCTGAAGATACATACACTATTCGGATTGTACTCAAGAGTCCTTACGCTCCTTTTATTTATGCTTTAGCCATGCCGTCGTTTTCTATCGTAAGTCCAGTTGCTGCTCGTAAGTGGCGAGAAGATTTTACCAATCATCCAGTTGGTACCGGTGCCTTTAAATTCGTGCGATGGGATCGAAACGATAAAGTGGTTCTACAAGCCAATCAGGACTACTGGGCAGGCCGACCCAAGATAGATCAGCTCATCTTTCGTTCGATACCGGATAATTCGGTTCGGTTATTGGAACTTCAGAACGGTAGTATTCAAGCAATGGAGTTCCCCAATCCCGATGATCTGGTTATTATCCGTAGTGATCCCAACTTACGGGTGATTGAGCAACCAGGAATGAACGTTGGGTACTTGGCCATGAATCTTGATAAGGTGCCCTTTAATAATCGTCAGGTACGGTTGGCTATTAATCATGCCATAAATAAGAGTGATATTATCGGTCAATTGTATCAAGGTATGGGAATTCCAGCTAAGAATCCGATTCCTCCAACAATGTGGAGCTATGATGAAACCACCACCGACTACTCTTATGATCCGGAATTATCTAAAAAGCTGTTGACTGCTGCGGGATATGCGAACGGCTTTAAAACCGAGCTGTGGGCGTTACCGGTTCCACGACCTTATATACCGGATGGTAATGCATTAGCGGTTGCCATTCAATCGGACCTTCGGCGTGTGGGTATTGAAACCAAAATTGTTACTTACGATTGGGGAACGTACCTAGAGAAAACTAAGAATGGTGATCATACTATGGCTATGCTGGGATGGTCGGCGGATTTTGCTGATCCGGACAATTTTTTTTATTATTTACTGAGCAAAAATTCGGCTAGAAAGCCAGCAGGAAATATTGCCTTTTATAGAAGTGAAGAGATGCAGGAGATTTTGGATCAAGCCCGTTCGACGACAGATTTGGCGACACGCACTAAACTCTATAAGAGAGCTCAGTTGGTGTTCAATCGTGATCTGCCTTGGGTGCCCTTGGCGCATGCTAAGCAGATGCTAATTATTCATAAAAGCGTTAAGAACGTGAAACTCCATTCCACAACATTCAAGTATTTTCGGCGGATTTCTTTAGGTTAACTAAGTGTAAGACAATAAGGAGATATAGAGATGACAATAAGAAACTGGATGAAAGGCACAATAGTTCCTATCTTGACTTTGATGTTGTTGTCAAGTATGTTTCTGTCTACTGAAGCGGCAATTGATAAAGCCTCGATTGTTGGAATTTGGTTGTTTGACGAAGGTAGTGGTAATAAAGTAAAAGATTCATCTGATAACGGAAATCATGGTAATCTGGTCAATAAACCGGAATGGGACAATGATGGTAAATTTGGCAAAGCATTGTCGTTTGAGACAGCTAAAAGTAGTTATGCGCTTGTTCCCTTATCCCATTCCAATTCGATAACTGTAGCTGCTTGGGCTAAGTATACAGCTCTACCAACTANCAATATTGGATTGTTCCATGCGCAGGCGTCTGAGGATCAAGGTGGCAATCCGGATACCAAGGTTGTTGGTATTTGGGTTGAAAATACGAAAATGCTATGGGGACGTTTAATTGGCCCCGACAATGCCAGGAAAAATTTCCCTAAAACTAAAGCTTTGGATGCCAAGAAATGGTATCATATCGCGGTAACTGCCGATGCCAAAACAAAGAAAGGCAAGCAGTATGTAGACGGGGAACTCATTAGTGAAATTGACTATACGGGCAAACTGGGGGATTTTGTCTTTGCTAAAATTGGTAGGCAGGGAACGGAAACTTGGGAAGGCTCNATTGATGAAGTTGCTNTTTTTGATCANCCACTGGCTAAAGCTGATATTGAGAAAGTGATGCAGGGATTGGAAACGGTACTTGCNGTATCGTTNAAGGGAAAACTTACTTCTNNCTGGTCACGTATTAAAATTGCTGATTAATCAACCAGTGNTTCTAAANCTGCTNNGGATTTAATGTTTGGTTACCTATATTTTTCAGCGTTTATTTTCAATTTTGGTTTCTCTGTTTGGGGTATCGCTTCTCGTATTTTTTATGGTTCATTTAATTCCGGGTGATGCGGCATTANCAATTTTGGGCGAGCGAGCAAGTGAAGAATCACTGGCAAAATTACGTCAAGAGATGGGACTGAACCTTCCCCTCTATCAGCAATATGGAAAATATTTATGGGATCTGATACACTTTAACCTGGGCCGGTCGTTTCGAACCAACCAGCAGGTAGTTGATGACTTGGTACGTTATTTTCCAGCAACGGTTGAATTGACTCTGGCCTCCATGATATTTGCTGTTTTTTTTGGTATTAGTGCGGGAGTTTTTGCGGCCGTTAATCGAGGGAAGTTCTGGGATTATACAGCAATGTTTGGGTCTCTCGCCGGGATTTCGATGCCGATATTTTGGCTTGGTCTGATGCTGATCCTGTTATTTTCTTACTTATTGCCGGTTTTTCCCAGTTCTCAGCGGATTGATACGGTACTTGATCTACAGATTCAGCATCGTACAAATTTCTATTTGATTGACACGCTGATAGCAGGTCATTTTGAAGCTTTTGGAAATGCTTTATGGCACTTGATTTTACCCGCGGTAACGTTAGGGACTATTCCGCTAGCCATTATCGCGCGGATGACGAGGTCTAGCTTGCTTGAGATATTGAATCAGCAGTATATTACCACGGCTCATGCTAAGGGGTTACGTTACTCTGTTGTAATTTTGAAACACGCACTGAAAAATAGTATGATTCCGGTTTTGACCGTTATTGGTCTTGAATTCGGGTATCTACTTGGTGGTGCTATTTTGACGGAGCATATTTTTTCTTGGCCAGGACTTGGTTCTTGGTTGTACGCGGCGGTTAGCGCACGGGATATCCGTCCGATTCAAGGCGGAGTGTTGTTTGTGGCTGGTGTCTTTATGGTGGTTAATTTAGCTGTTGATTTGCTTTATGCTTATTTTAATCCGCAGATACGAATTGCAAATCAGGTGGTATGAGCAACCAGCGTCCGCCTTTTTGGCGTCGTTTGTTTCGCCAGAAGTCAGCTGCAATTGGTGCTAGTATTGTTTTGTTTTTTATGCTTACTGCAGTTTTTGCGCCGGTAATTGCAACGTATGACCCACGCCAAGCTGATATAAGTTCGCGTCTTCAAGGTTGTTCAGTCAACCATTTTTTTGGTACCGATAAGGTCGGCCGGGATGTTTTCAGCCGTATTGTTTACGGCTCTCGAATTTCGATTAAGGTCGGTTTAATTGCCATGACCTTTTCTCTCTCTCTCGGTATGCTGTTCGGTACAATTGCTGGTTATTATGGTGGGCGACTAGAAAACGTGATTATGCGTTTGATGGATATGATGCTGGCTTTGCCAAGCATATTGCTGGCTATGGTGATTGTTACCATTTTGGGGCAGAGCTTGACAAATGCTGTTATTGCTGTTTCTATTGTCTATATTCCGCAATACGCGCGAATTCTGCGAGGGTCGGTATTGGATGTGCGTGAACAGGATTATGTTATGGCAACGAGAGCGATTGGGGCTAGCGATTTCTGGATTTTGAAGAGGTCGATTTTGCCAAATTGTTTGGCCCCCTTAATTGTACAGGCAACACTTGGTGTTGGATCTGCGATTTTGGATGCAGCTGGACTCAGTTTCCTTGGCCTTGGCGCGGAGGTTGGTGAGCCTGAATGGGGAGCGATGTTGAATGAAAATCGTTCCCTAATCCGTATTGCTCCATGGGCGGTGATGATGCCAGGAATCGCTATTTTTTTAACAGTTCTGGGGTTTAACCTATTAGGTGATGCACTCCGTGATGTTCTGGATCCAAAACTTGAAACTTAGGGAATCGTTAGGGAGGAAGCTAACATTTTGAAAACATCAATAATATCTGTTATTTTGGTAGCCTTGGTTAGTTTTGTCATAACACCTTTAATTCCTGCAGAGATTACGCCAAAAGATTCGAAAGAGCTCAATAAATCAACTAGGGTTATCATGATCAAACCTGGTCAAACGTTGGCAGTTTTAGCACTGGAATATTTCGGTGATCGGAAAAAGTATAAGCAATTTTTGAGGTATAATGTNATTACAGATATTAACTCAGTGAAACCGGGAGATATGATACGGGTGCCTGTTCTTCCTTCGGCAGAACTTCGGGATCAGGATTTTCAATCCGCAGCTTCCGCATTGGATTCTGAATCGTCACCTAACATTACTCATAGGCGTGTTAGTGGTGTGACTGAAATTATCACTGTGCAGGCTGGTGAGACATTGGCAGATTTGGCACAGAAATATTTTGGCGATCGAAAAAACTATAAAAGGTTTTTGGAGTATAATGATATTGGTGACTTGAACACAATAAAGGCTGGGGACCAATTACAGGTACCTATTTTGGCCAAGGTAGTAATTCCTGCCAAGCAACCAGAGCCAAAAGAGGTGGATCAGTCTTCGAGTTCGGCGAAGGTAGAAACTAAGCCTGTTGANAAAGCGATACCTCCCATAATAGTAGAATCGTCTGTCCAAGCGGGTGTTGACTCTTCTGGAAACATCCTTCAGGAAATAAGGGAGATACGGCAGGCTCTTAGAGACTTACAATCTGTTGATCCCACGACCACGACAGAGACACTGGTAGAAAAAGCTGAAGAGACCATTCCTCCAACAGATATNAGGGTTTTTGATGTGCCGAATGATGCAGGGAAAGGACTCAACACGAAAGGAGCTGTCAGCAAATTTAAAGGAGGGAATATAGTTGTTACCTGGATTAAATCTGCTAGCGGTACTGTCACTGGCTACCACGTTTTTCGCAAGCAACTACCAGATGGTGAGTTTGAAAAAGTAACAAAAAAACCGGTCAAGGCAGGCGAAACCAAAAAGAATGTCTTGGCTATTTTACCAAGCTATGATAGGGAATTTTCGCCTGATGATTATACGAGCCTTGGTTTTTACACTGATAAGGCTAAAACCAATGTTCCATACATTTATAAGGTTGCGGCTGTTGGAGAGGCAGATATAATCGCAGAATCTGCTGAATCTGAAGAAATTAAAGCTGTTGGTAATCTAATTGCGACGACAAAAATGCCTGAATTTCTGGGTCTTCTCTTAGTTGCAGTAGTGACATTATATTTTATCGATAAGGCTCAAAGTGGGCAGGACATGTTTATTCGCAAAATTCCAGCCCTTGATGCTTTTGAAGAAGCTATTGGCCGTTCAGCNGAAATGGGACGACCAGTGATGTTTATTCCTGGAAANGATGACGTTTATAAATCTTCATCGATAGCCGCTATCAATATTTTTGAAGGTGCTGCTAATTATGCAGTGGTTATGCAGTCTCATATCATGTCACCTAATCAGGAAGCAATTGTCAATCAGGTATTAAGTAATTCCCTTAGAAACATTTTTCTATATGCTGGAAGACCGGATTTATACGATGAATATGACGTACATTTTGAAACAACCGATCAACTCGCTTTCGCTTCTGCTATCGCTGGGNCTATGCATCGTGAAAGACCAGCAGCAATATTTATTCAAGGTGATTTTGGCGCGGAATCTTTGATCTTTGCAGAGAATGGCAATGCTGTTGGTGCAATTCAAATCGCAGGAACAGATAATGAGAAACAACTTCCNTACTTTGTTGTTGCTTGTGATTACACGCTCCTAGGTGANGAATTATACGCAGCAGGTGCCTATATTAAAAAGGATCCAATTCAGATCTGTACGTTGAAAGCGCAGGATGTGTTGAAGCTAGCCGTATTTGTTTGTTTGATCATAGGTTCTTTGCTAGCACTATCTGGATCCTCCAACGGTATACTAGACTTTTTNACGCAAAAATGGTTTGTAGCAATTTAATGAGGTAATTTCATGAAGAAAACGTTACCGGCAATTTTGTGCAGCGCAATTGGTGTTCTNATGGTGCTGCAATACTTTATTCCCCACCAGTTTTCACAGGCATTTTTTGGTCGGACATTAAAGATGAACCAGATCATTTCAATTTTTGCTTTGATTACGGCGTTGGTCAGTGTGCCCCGTGGTCATATTAGAAGGGTTCGTGTGAGAGGTNTAAACTGGCAATATAGTATTGTCCTTCTGGTCGGGTTTTCCTTGCTTCCGATTGCCGCCATTATTGATAATGGATTGGGGTTTTTTAAGGGGGAAATTAGAATTGACGGTCCTGTTTTTGACTGGATATATGTTAATTTTCAGATACCATTAGGTAATACGGTTTTTGCCATGTTGGCATTTTATATTACTTCAGCTGCATATCGTGCTTTCCGGGCTCGAACTTTTGATGCTGCAATTCTCTTAACGGCTGGAATCATCGTATTACTGGCAAATGCGCCTCCTACGGATATGATTAGCGAAGCATTTGGATGGAAATTTTCGGTGATCAAGGACTGGATACTGGCCGTGCCGAGTGGTGCCGCACAGCGTGCCTTATTACTCGGGTTAGGGCTAGGTGCAGTTTCCCAGTCCTTGCGGATTCTACTTGGTATCGATCGTTCTTGGATGGGAGGATAAAGATACAATAATGCTAGAACGTTTAATGACGCTTGATCGTCGAATCATTTTCTTAGCACTACTCNTTGTTGTGATCATACCAACANTGCTTAAAGTCAGTTTCCCGATAAGTTCNNTCACGCCAACTACTCAANNTGTATATGATGAGATCGACGGTCTTGAACCTGGTTCATGTGTNTGGATTGCTTTGGACTATACACCNCCAGCTATGGCCGAGTTGCAGCCTCAGTTGTCANCGATTTTGCACCATTGCTTTGCCAAGGACATTAAGGTTTTGGGNCTAAACCCTCTAATTGCTGAATCCGCCCCGCTTGGCCACAAAGAGTTCAGGAAAATTGGTANAGAACACAATAAAATAGAGGGGACTGATTACGTTTATCTCGGGTATCGCCCAGGCCAATTATCTGTGATGCTGGGTTTGGCTAAGGATATGGAAACTGCAGGATATACAAAAGATATGAACGATACNCCNCTTTCAGACATACCGATGATGAAAGAGGTCAAGAGTTACGATGACGCGAATTTGCTTATCGCTTTAGCAGCTTTTAAAACTCCGGGGTACTGGGTTCAGTTCGTCGGTGATAGGTTTGGTGTTAGAGTGGCTGTAGGAGTTACGAATGTGATGTATACTNCTATGTTTCCTTACATTAACTCAGGGCAGCTTAAAGGGGTATTGCCTGGCCTACAAGGGGCTGCCGAATACGAACAACTCGTTAAAAAGGCAGGGTATTCCTCAGGTGGACCAGCACAGGCAGGCATGAGTATTCAGTCTATTGTACATTACGCTTTAGTGCTCCTCCTGATATTTTGTAATGTGGGCTATTTCGTCACCAGACATAGGGAAGCAAAAGCTCTAGAACGAAGACAAACGGAAGCCGTAAAACAATCTGTGGGGTTAGAATAAATATGGAATTACTAGGGATTTGGGTTGCAGCAATTCTAACACTATGTATTTTTAGCTTTTTGTACCAGGATAATCCAGCATATAAAGCTGCTCAAAGTTTATTTGTTGGATTAACATTGGGGTATGTATTAGTTGTCAAAGTATTGAANGAAGGTATCTTTGGTGTAATCAAAGACCAGTTCTTTGCATCAGGAACTTGGTCCGTACAACNGGATGGTGTTGCCATTNTCTCNGCGATTATTGCTATATTACTAGGATTGCTTTTCTTTAGTTCATATATTCCCAAATGGTCCTGGTTGGTTACTATTGTGTTGGCTTTAACCATCGGTTGGGGCTCAGGGATTGTTATATCAGCAGAACTTTCGAGTAAAGTCTACGCACAGGTAGCTTCAACAATTGGAGATTTTCAAGGCTTCTTTGGTAGAGATTTCTGGGCAGGCGAAAATTGGCAGAAATCTCAAATCAACACGGTTCTGATGCTGGTTGGAGTTATCTGTACGCTAACCTATTTCTTTTTCTCAGTTGAGCATAGAGGTGTACCTGGGAAGCTAGCTAAAGTTGGGATTATTTTCATCATGATCAGTTTTGGTGCTAGTTTTGCTAATGCCGTAGCCGGACGTATCTCACTTCTGATTGGCCGCATGACTTTTTTGCTGGGCGATTGGCTCCATTTAATTTAAGATTAGGGGGGTATTTATCCATATGCCAGTTGGGTCAAGCAACGAAATATTGAATGGGTTAGGGACACACCATATCGCCATCCAAGCACGGGATTGGCAAGAATCATTGAAACTGTACCGTGATGTCCTTGGTATGAAGTTGGTGGCAGAATTCGACGGGGCATCTCCCAAGCGAAAGATAATTCTACTGGATGTAGGAGACGGTTCGCATATGGAACTATTTGATGTTTATGAAGGAAGCCCGAAACCGGAAGACAATGTTCCTAACGATCCCATTTTTCACTTCGCCTTAGTAGTCGATGATGCCCGAGCTGCTGTGGAACATGTCCGAACTGCTGGATATGAAATTACAGTCGAGCCAATAGACGTGAATCTAGGTGGTTTGGATGTTACACTCGCTTTTTTTTTAGGACCGAATGGAGAATCAATTGAATTTTTCCAGACGTACTAATTAATGATCTTGGTGACTAATGATGATGGTGTTGAATCAGCTGGAATTAAGGGGTTGGCGGCTGCTTTGGAAACACTGGATTCGGTGTATGTGGTTGCTCCAGACCGCGAGCGGAGCGCGNTCGGTATGGCGATTACACTNCACCGTCCNTTACGTGCTAAACAGGTAGAGGATCGTTTTTATGCCGTTGATGGGACACCAGTTGATTGTGTCGATCTGGCTATTGCCCGGCTCTTACCTGAAAGTCCCAAATTGGTTGTCTCTGGAATTAATCATGGTGATAATTTGGGACATGATCTTCATTTCTCNGGAACAGTAGCAGCTGCCCGAAAAGCTGCCTTGTTGCATATCCCAGCTATTGCCTTTTCCATGACTTCGAATTCCATGTTTTCTNACGGNAAATATTATTATGAGACAGCCATCAAATATGCTGTTCAAATTGTAGAGAAAGCAATTGAACAAGGTATCCCGGATGGTATTTTGTTAAATGTCAATNTTCCTAATATTGAGGTTTCGAGTGTCCGGGGAATCAAAGTCACTCGGCAGGATTTNGGAACNTACAGCGCCAACGCCATTGAACGAAAAGATCGGGTTGGAAATCCTTACTACTGGATTGGCGGTGAGCGGTCGACAATNGATCAACGACCGGATACGGATCTGAATACCATCAAGGACTGGTTCGTTTCAATCACTCCGGTGCAATTCGATCAAACTGCACACAGTCACCTAAATATGGTAGAAGACTGGTTGAACTGTTGATGGAGCGGANCTTGTCTCTATTGAGCCTGATTTTTAAAGGAGGCTTGATTGGGATTGCCAATATCATTCCCGGTGTTAGCGGTGGAACCATGGCCATGATTCTGGGTATTTATGAGCGTATGATCCGGTCATTGAATTGCATTGGAATTGGTACGATCAAGAAGATAATGTCCTTCAAAATTACGGACATTCGGCGAGAGTGCCAACGAATCGATATTGGGTTTCTGTTTTTGATCGCTGTCGGTGCGGCAATAGCAATCGTAACGACGTCGAAATTGATTGTTTTACTGATAACAGAGCAGCATGATCCAACATATGGATTCTTCTGTGGGTTGATTTTATTGTCCATTCTTACACCACTNAGGATGATGAAACAATTCCATTTTTATTACCTGATTCCNCTCCTATGTGCCACTATACTGACGGTTGGATTAACTATAAGTATGGGTGGTNAAAAAACATTGGANAAGGAGAAACAGAAATACAAAATAGAACANCTGCAAAAAAAACNGGGTGGTCAGGATACGGATAGGCAAGNGGGGCNATCNGTTGGTCGGTTGGTGTATCTNTTTATCGTGGGANCAATCGCAATTTCGGCTATGATCTTGCCAGGTATCAGTGGGTCGTTTGTCATGTTGCTNTTTGGCGTTTATTTTGAGATTTTGTTAGCTATTAACAATCGGGATTTNACATTGCTCATTACTTTTGCCATTGGTTGTGGGCTGGGGTTGCTGGCTTTTACCCGCTTGCTTAATTTTTTGTTAGAACGGTATCATGATCTGACAGTGTCTTTTCTGATTGGACTTATGATCGGGTCATTATATGGTTTGTGGCCATTCCGTGAATTTGAAGTGGTAAGTAGTCAACGGATCGACTTTGCCCACGTTTTGCCAAGGATCAACACTAATCTGGTAATCACGTTTGTTGCTTTTCTGTTTGGTTGTGTGATTATCTTGATATTTGATCAGTTTGAGAAGTTGAATCAGCGGGCATAATACCATGTTTTAGATGTCGTATGACTCGATTTCAGTAACAGGGATAGAGTGAAAACAATCGGTTTTTTTGTCAATACCTCCAAGAAGAAGGCGCTTGAAATTGTACCACCAACCGTCGCTTGGTTGCGAAAGCAGGGGATTGAGTCGTTGATTGCCGACGATGAGGCTGATGCCGTCGGCATTCGGAAAGTAGGATGTAATCGGGATGCTATTGTTGATCGATCTGACCTGATACTAGTTTTGGGTGGAGATGGCACGCTATTGAACGCCGTGCATACGTCAGGTATCGAGAATGTGCCGATTTTGGCTGTCAATATTGGGCATCTGGGTTTCCTGACTGATGTATCTCTAGATGAACTGTATCCGGCGCTTGAGCGGGTTCTAGAAGGTAATTATGATATTGATACCCGAATGATGTTGGAGGCAAGGATCAACAGTATGGATGGTCAATTTGGGGTTGAAAGCTATTTTGCGCTTAACGATGTTGTTGTTCGTCACAATACGCGCTTAATCGAACTCGAAACGCAAATTGATGGGGAACCGTTCATCACATATAATGCCGATGGTTTGATTATGGCAACGCCNAGTGGATCTACTGGCTATTCGCTTTCAAGTGGCGGTGCTATTGTTGAACCGCATCTAGACGCGATTCTGTTAACGCCAATTTCACCGCATTCCTTGACTGTGAGGCCGTTTATCGCTCACGGCAATTCTGAAATAAATGTGACAGTTAGATCAAATTATGGTGACGTCAATCTGTTAGTAGATGGGTCTCGTACCATGTTGTTGGTTAGTCCCGGGACGTCTATCCGTATTTGTAAATCAGACAAAAAAATCCAGTTGATTCGGTCACAACGACGCAGTTATCACGAAGTTCTTCGGACGAAATTGATGCTTGGTGAGGGGATTAAACGGTCAAAATGACAAAAATAAGTGGTCAGACAAGGATTGTTGGTGTTATCGGAGATCCAGTGCAGCACAGTCGATCTCCACAAATGCATAATGCCGCCATTGTGGAGCGAAAACTTGATTATGTCTATGTACCATTTCATGTCAGATCAGGAGAATTACGGGAAGCAATCGAAGGTTTCAAGGCACTTAACGTACTTGGTGTCAATGTGACTATTCCACACAAGCAGACGGTAATGCCTATCCTTGATGACGTATCGCATGAAGCAACTCTGATTGGTGCGGCTAATACCCTGATATTCTGTGATGGTAGGGTGTCTGGCGACAATACGGACGCGCAGGGGTTTCTGCGAGCCATGACTGAGGAAGGAATCGATATTCCAGTCGGAGGTTCCGCTGTGGTTTTAGGAGCAGGAGGTGCCGCACGTGCGGTCGTAGTAGCTTTGGCACTTTCTGGTTTGGGCCTGATTACAGTTGCTAATCGAACTGGATGGAAGGCAATTCAGTTCGAAAAAGATCTCGCAACCATATCGGAAACGGAAATCTCAGCTGTTGACTTAGCGTCTAATCAACTCAACTCAGCAATTCGTTCAGCCGATCTGTTGGTAAATACGACTTCAGTTGGTATGCAGGAAACTGATCAGTTATTGATTGATCCGGATTCGCTTAATCCCGGAACTATTGTCTATGAAATTGTGTATACTCCGCTAGAGACACCGTTACTCCGAGTTGCTAGGGAGAAAGGATGTCAAACAATTGGTGGAATTGGAATGTTGGTACATCAAGGTGCGATTGCCTTTGAAAAATGGATTGGCATTGTACCTAATGTTGAGACGATGCGTATCGCCTTAGAACAGTCCCTATACCAAAAAAAAATATAGGTTCAGATTATGGAAAATAAAGAAGCAGCATCAATTAAGATTGAGATTTTTAATGCGCAGTATACTGTGAGAATTCCTGAAGGTCTAACTGAAGCTGACATTCGAGAAGTTGCCGGTCAAGTTGATCAGATGATGCGACAAGTTAGCGGCAAAGGTTATGATCAAGCCAGCACCGCTATATTGGTATCGCTTAGGTTGGCACAACAGGCTAGGAAAGATCGGATTCACCTTGATTCTCAAATAGGCTCCCTAGTTGAACGAATTGACCAGAGTTTGGAGTTGCTACCTGATCAAGATTCAGCCAGTGTAGATTCTGATCAGGATTCAGAAGCAATATCGGATACCGATTCAGACCCGTTAGCCCCTCAGATTCCTTTCTAAATGAGCGTTGAAGATCAGGTNCAGCAATTCCGAAANAAATTTCANCGGATTAAGGTTGAAGTGCAAAAAAGGATTATTGGACANGATAGCGTTGTNGAAGATATCTTGATCTGTCTTTTTGCCAATGGGCATGCCCTAATTGAAGGTGTNCCGGGATTGGGGAAGACACGGATGATTCAGACATTGAGCGAAGTGTTGGATTTATCCTTTAAGCGGATTCAATTCACACCAGATATGATGCCGGCTGATATTACCGGGACAACAATTCTGGTTGAAGATCAACAGGGACGAAAACGGTTTGAGTTTCAGTCTGGNCCTATCTTTTCTCANGTGATTCTAGCAGATGAAATTAACCGCGCAACTCCTCGTACCCAATCGGCTCTTCTGGAAGCGATGCAGGAGCGTACAGTTAGCATTGCTCGCACCACNCACAAACTGGGGGCTCCGTTTTGTGTCTTTGCTACCCAGAACCCAATTGAAATGGATGGTACTTACNCATTACCAGAAGCGCAACTTGACCGTTTTCTCTTCAAACTGAAAATTGAATTTCCCGATCGAACTGATCTGATCCAAATCATGCAGCAAACCACTTCCGATCACCAAACGGAANTTGAGTCTGTTTGCGAAGCGGATTCAATTTTGCAGATGCAGCGNTTGATCCGTGGTGTTCCAATTGCGGATCATGTAGCTGAATACGCATCTCTGATTGTTACTGCGACACACGCNGATCAGCCGAACGCTTCNGAAATGGCAAAGAACTACGTTGAGTTGGGTGCTAGTGTTCGCGGTCTACAGGCCTTGGTTCTGACGGCGAAGATTAGGGCATTACTTGATGGGCGTTATAATGTAGCGATTGAAGACATTCAGACAGTAACTTTACCTGCTTTACGCCACCGCTTGCTTATCAATTTTGAGGGGCAGAGCGAACAGATTAGCAACGACGAGATTATCAAAGACATTCTAGCAACTCAGGAAATCAAATCATGACGCCATCTNCCCGATTTTCGGAAGAAAACGATTTTGATGTTAGTCTAATTGTANAAATGNCAGGTCCAAACCTCTGGAACTTGATACAGAGAGACTGGGTTAACAATGAANAACGAAACCCNCTGGATGTTTTCAGNATTGTTAGTCTGGCTGCAGTTCGTTCGCTTCAACCAGGATCTGANTCCATCAATCTCCTGTGTGNATTGTACNGCGGTGATTTCAACTCTATTNGGCAGTGCATCNATCAGTTCAAAAAGGANCAGAAGGCGCAATGCCAAAACCNATTTCGACTTCGGGAAGCACAATNAGGGGCACACGACGCAACCGAGAAATCCTTCCNACAGTTGCGCGGTTCGATGTATTATGGTGATGCTGAAGGNGCNGACGATGCTGTCACCAAGATGTATCGAACCTCATCCGCGTTTGAACTTTTCGGTATGCTTTTCAATTTGGCTATTCAAGATTTTAATCACTATGGTCGAAAAGTGGTTACAGCTATCCAGATTTGGAAGTTGGTTCAGATTATCGGTTGGGAGTACTCACTACCCGTTCTCCGTTCTCTAGCACGTTTCCTTTGCCAACTTCCTATTAATGGCGATTGCTTTATTGAAAGTGAGAATTTGGTTTATGATGTTAGAGAAGATTGGCAATTAAATTTTTTGGGTGATGTGCGGGACTGCGAAAATTTGGTGGATATCCTGACAAAATCTGGTTTTGAAACGGCTCTCGATGGTACCTTCAAAGCTATTAAAGATGGTACTCAGACGGATCTTATCTGGAAGGCAGTACTGTCTGTTGCTCATCAGACAGATTCCAATCTGTTCCTTTCTCTCTGTGCCTTACGATCTCTTAATCAATTGGCTTATGATTCTACGCAGCAATTACAAATTTTATTTCAGTCTGTTGGTTTTGTAGCTGAGAATTGCTATCAAAATTTCAGCTACAAAAAGACTGAATGGAATTCTGCTTTGTTGGATAAGTTATTACTGCAGTCAATTAGAGATTAATTTCTCCTCCTTGACGGTTGCTACAGATCTATGTTAAAACTTTTTGGGTTTGAGTTGCATAGATGGTCGCGTCCCGATAGGGATGAGGAAAGTCCGGGCTCCATAGGGCGGGNTGCTGGATAACATCCAGGAGTGGTGANGCTATGGAAAGTGCAACAGAGAGTAGACTACAATGCAANTGCATTGTACAGGTGAAACGGTGCGGTAAAAGCGCACCAGTCTCGACGGTGACGTCGGGAGCTAGGTAAACCCCATCTGGAGCAAGACCGAATAGAAGGATAAGGTGCGCCCGCCGGTCCTTGGGTAGAGTCGCTACAGGTCAGCGGTAACGTTGATCGCAGAAGAATGATCATCACCTTGAGAGGTGCAAACAGCTTGAGGAACAGAACCCGGCTTATTTGCAACTCAAACCATTTTTTGATTCTGTTTTTCTCTTTCCTTTCCCATAAATCTGTTTTTTGACTGCAATTTTCTTGATAACCTGAATTACGGTCTATTGTATTTTGTTAGACTTAATTTTGAAGTCAAATTGATTATTGCTTCTTAGTCAATTGGTGTGATAGAATCAATCCAGTTTGGGGAAATAAATTAGTATAAGTTGCGCGTGGATTTTCAGGGGATTCTTAACCAAATTCAGTCAAAACAGGTTGTTGTTATCGGTGACCTGATTCTAGACAAGTATATTGAAGGCAAGGCTGATCGAATATCCCCAGAAGCCCCGGTTCCCGTGGTAGANGTAACGCATGANACTGTACGTTTCGGTGGTGCGGCCAATGTAGCATATAACATATCAAGTTTGGGTGGATTGGTTGAGGTGATCGGTGTGGTTGGTGATGACCAGAACGGCGAAACGCTGATGCNGATGTTTGATCAATCNGGTATTGGNACAAATGGAATCTTCATTGATCCNGACCGTCCGACCAGCACTAAAAGCCGCTTGATGGCAAACCGCCANCAGATTGTGCGTATTGANCGTGAATCTAAAGCGCCATTAGCAGAACGTGCTTCTACTGTCTTGGTTGAGTCAGCTTTGTCCAGCATGGCTGATTCGGATGCTNTTATCTTCGAGGATTATGACAAAGGCGTAGTGAGTATCGATTTCGTTCATCAGGTACTCAAAAAATTACCCTCCNATCCTCAACCGGTGGTAGTTGATCCTAAAGTAGAAAATTTCTGGGACTATAAAGGAGTAACCGCGATTACTCCAAATCTCAAAGAGGCTTCAACAGCAGTAAATCGCCCGATTACCGACGACGAAAGCCTGATTTCCGTTGGGTGTGANATAGTTGACCGATTGGAGCTTAGTAGTTTGCTAATCACGCGGGGTGAAGATGGTATGACCCTNTTTCATCAGGANNCTGACAGCNAAATTTCTGNCGATCACATTCCTACACAGCCGCGTGAAGTTTTTGACGTGACAGGTGCNGGGGATACNGTGGTGTCAGTTTACACGCTTGCTCTAGCAACTGGGACCGATTTTCTAACAGCTGCGAAACTGGCNAATTATGCNGGAGGTATTGTGGTTGGTGAAATTGGATGCGTGGCGGTGACGCCGGATCAATTGATGGAAATTGTAGAGGAGAATGCTGNGTGAAGGCGGTTTTTCTTGATCGTGATGGTGTGATTAATCGCAANNTGGATCACGATTATGTTAAATGCTGGGANGAGTTCGAGTTTTTGCCGCAATCCTTGGAGGCTATTTCTATGCTGACTANGGCTGAGTTCCCNTTGATTGTTGTTACTAATCANGCTTGNATTAATAAGGGNATCATTTCGCATGCTCAGTTGGCGGAAATTCATCGAAGGATGATTGAGGAAATAGAGCATGCTGAAGGTGAAATTTGTGATATCTATTATTCCCCGCACCGGCCAGATGAGAATTCCGAATACCGAAAACCGAAACCGGGTATGCTNTTACAAGCCGTGACCGAACACAATATAGATATTTCGCAGAGTTACCTAATTGGTGATTCTCCAACTGACATTTTGGCTGGCAAAAGTGTTGGATGTCGTTCGTACCTGATTTGGTCCGGTAGTGGTTGTGAATCTCCGCTAAATGTGGCTCAAGACTCTCAACCGAACCGTGTGTTTGGAAATCTTTATCAGGCAACACTATTTATATTGTCGTTACCCTAATAACATTGTCATTACGAGTTGCGAAGCGGCGGTGTTCGGGAATTTTATAGCAAATATTATGTAGATGTCTTCATAGGGACGGAGATGCCTCAAACTGCCCATAAGATTAAACAGCGGATTACCAAACAGCAATTGGCGTTGATTCTCTATCGGTGTTTAGATAATCAAGAGATCGTTAGTCTCGCGAACCTTTGCGGAATACATTCTCATTCTTCGTTTCCTAATTTGGAAATAAAAAACCGGATTGTTCCTTCCATTTGCCAGAATTTCTTCGATCAAGATGCTTCCCTCAAAAAAATTGCGCAGGTTTTAGGAAAAAAGTCCAAGGACGTCATTCGTCGCATTAAGTATATGGAAATGGNCGAAATTTTCCTCTTTTTCGGCAATNCCAATTACCTGCAAAGTGATGACGAACTAGGTCAAATTCTCTGGTCNATGTTGGTGGATTCACGCCAGCAAGTCCAAGATTACGCNTATAGCCTTTTAACGGAGTTGAATGCGTTGGAGCTAACTCATGGATCGGAGAAAAAGACGCTTGGAATAGAGAAGGAAGATAGCTATTCTCTGGGCAACGAACCGATTGATCAAATTGATTTGGANCTTGATACCAATTTGCCAGTTTTACTGAAACCTGGGCGGCAAAATAGAGATAGCAGTTGTTCACGATCTATTCTTCGCCAAAACGGAACTGATTGGTTAGANAACCAAAGCTCCCGCTTAAATCAACANGTATTNGATCTTACCTNNCAATGTCAAGATTTACANCAACAGGTACAAGAACAGGTTAAGGAAAACCAGCTNCTGAAAGAGGAAAATCAGGTTCTAAAGGAAAAGATCTTGCGTCACGAATCACATGAGCCAGTGATAGAACAATTGGTGGAAGAGAAGCGAATTCTTCAATTAGACTTGGCTGAGGTAAGCAGTAAAATGGAAAAACAGTTGTCACTCCGCATGGAACGTGATAAGGCTGAATTGACGGCTAGTCTGCAATCTTTGGAGAAGTCGGCTGGTCAGGCACAGCAGGTGTTTGATCGACTTCGTGCAGACTTTGAAGGACATCTGGATTCCCTGGAGCAGATCAATCAGGTGTCAACCGCTAATCTGGACGGGATTCAGCAACGAATTTCCACCTTGGATGATAGTAGACAACAGAAAGTTATCAGTCACACATCAAAACTGCCACGGGTGGGTATATTCGTTGATGTGCAGAACATGTTTTATGCCGCTAAGGATCGGTATGCGGGTCGGCTAGATTACATTAAACTACTTGATCTGATGGTTGGTCCGCGACAACTGACTGCCGCTTATGCCTATATTGTGCAAATACCGGAAATCGATCAATCCAGTTTCGTCTCCCTATTGGAACATAACGGCTACACCATCCGTACCAAAGATCTCCGGTTGCGTGGTGATGGATCGGCCAAGGGGGATTGGGATGTTGGTATTGCGGTTGACATCGCTATGATGTTGGATAGCCTGGATGTGGTGGCCTTGGCTAGCGGCGACGGTGATTTTTGTGAACTAGCTGAGTTGGTTAAACGCCGTAAAAAACGGATTGAAGTGGCCGCTTTTTCCCACAATACCTCAATGGATTTGATTCGTTCGGCCGATCAATTCTTGCCGATCAGCAATGAATTGATTATCTAACTTGGTTTTATGTTACGTCATCAAAAAAGCTTGGTGAAATAGCTAGGTTATCTGTGTTTGTTGATTATTCGGCTTTTAATAAGGATTTGGTAAGACTAGAAACTGTTGATGTTGGTGATGGTTTTCCGTTCAAAGCGGTAAGATCTTCCGCATTGNAATGCTNNGGNGGANAATCTGAATCACCGTATTTGGGGTTTATAGAATAATNAAGAGGCTCGCAAAAAAGCAAAAAACACAAAAAAATGCCCAAGGCAAGGCGTAAAAGTTGCTTTTCCCCTCTGTTTTGNTGTAGAATTAAACTGTTTGGCGTGGATTTTGCTTTTATTTAGCTTNTTTAGATATTCAGGCCAAGTTATGTGTTTCTGGTTTTGTTGATCGAAATCAGGAAAAAGGTTACCTCAGTTGTAAACATCAGGTGAAATCGAAATGAATGCGTTACAAGCCAGAAATAATCCGGCGGCTGCCCAGCCGTACATCGACTTCAAGCGGTCACAGGCAGTCTTGGAAGCCAATGCCGATTTGCAGCAGCTGAAGCGGCCGGCTGTGACGGTTGCCAGCGATGATGCGGTCGAGTTTTCTCGTCCCATACGTGACCCAGAGCAAACTCGTATTCAGGAAATGAAGCATGCTAATCGGATTGCTCAGGAAGCCAGTGACTTGATGCGAACTGCTGATGATGGGTTGGGCCGAATAGAGGGTATTCTTACTCAGATGCGTGAAGTTTCTCAGCAGGCGCTGAATGAAGAACTGGAGACCGCCGAACTCACTGCGCTTGATCAGCAATTTGGTGACATGCGAACTGAGATTCGGGAGGTGGCCAACCAAACCGTGCAACGAGGTCAACCGCTAATTAACGGAATGTTCGGTCAACAGATCTTACCTATTGGCACTGAAGAGGATCTGTCACTTACTCTGATGAATGCCGATGTCGTTGGTCTCGGATTAACCCAGACCGAAGGGTTGACTTTCAAAGGAGAAACCGTCGACCTCGATGGCGGTATTGGTGAAGGTGGCGCACCAGCTGCGTTTCCAGACGAAGCTAACCTGCAAACACCGGAGAGCTCACGCCAAACCCTCAATCGGTTAGATATCGCGGTGGGACTGGTCAACCGCGAACGAAGTTACTTGGGCTCGATGCAAAGTCAAATCCAGTTTACTGTTACTGACCTGTCCACACCTTCTCAAAGTGCTGAAAGGTCACGTGTCACTATTGAAAACATGGAGTTTGCAACTGAAACCATTGAGGTGGCCCGAGAGCAAATTGTGACCCAAACCAGCTCTTCTGTCATGGCACAGGCTGGTGGCGTTTCCCAGAATATCCTGCAACTGATCCAATAATCGGAATCCCTGATTAATTGGTGAGCGTCCAGAGATCGAATTCATCCTTATTGCCCTGATAGATCCATTCTTAATTCCATTGATTTCTGCGCTGCAATCGCTTTGTTTTTGCTAATGATTTCTATGGTATTGAAAAAGGTTTCTATTTCAATGCCGAACCTTATCGCTTTTGGCTTGTCCAATCCGGTTTACCCTCCTCCCCCGAATTCGCGTCACCCTCATTTTTTTCTTTTTTTTTGCCAAATCCCCTAAGGTTTTTTCTGATTCTGCCGATATATGATTGGTTTGGTTGGGGGGTAGGTACTTAACCAAACCATTTTAAAAAAACAGACAACAACTGTATATCAGGGAAATCGAGATCAANGTCTTGAGGCTCGGAAGTAATCGGCGTGGGTCTTGTCACTCCAACTCTCAGGCTCTACTCAGTCGAAACNCGGGTTCTAGCGATTCCGAATTGAAGCCGGCAACGATGTCAGCGATCGAACCGAACTCAGCATCNCCAATTCCTCACCTGTAAGGACCGGGANTGGTGCAGTTCGTTTACGATCAGTCCCAGAAGACAACCGACACATGCCAACGGCAATTTGTTGTCCCTCGATACGTTAGCTAGCGCNAGATCACCAGTTTGGCTTCTGCTACGCTAGTTCAGTTGACTGGCGGAACCACCGCTGGAGCTATCTAATAGGTCTGCAGCCGTACGTTGATAGCATATCTAACGTTGCCAATCGGGCAAAGGAAGCGGTCAATCAGAATAATTTGGGTGTCTTGGCTGGTACAGCCAACAACCAAGTTGTCATCATCGACGATTACGTGGTCAATTACTGGGCTGATGTACTGGCGGTCAGCGGTACTCGTCAAGCTGGGATACAGGCATAGCGGCTCAAGACCCAGATACTGACGGATTTGGCCACAGTTATGTTGGTTCAAGCAGTAGCGGTATCGCAGAACATCCCGGATTTGTTGGCTTAGGTA